>NZ_FPBU01000025.1:0-2066 GCF_900116775.1 Pantoea sp. YR525 | reverse complement strand
TGTCAAAGCCAAGTAGAAGTGACCGGGTTCAGGCAAACCTGAGATGTCCGATATTCTGTAATAACATATGATTTAACTTCGGCTCTGTTTTATTTTTATCCTCAAAATCAGCTATGCTGACCTGCATTGGAAATGAAAAAGGAATTATCCAGTGCGTACCCGTAATTCTGCACGTTTGCTTATTATGAACTCCCTCAATCAGGTCTTATTATTCAGGTTCAGGCATGAGAAGGATGCGCTGGCAGGCAAAGTATACTGGGCAACTCCCGGTGGAGGCCTGGAATCAGAAGAGACTTTTGAGCAGGCAGCCATCCGGGAACTTAGAGAAGAAACAGGCGTTTATGTTAATGATGTAGGCCAGTCGTTAACGGATAGAACCTTTGAAATGACTCTGCCCAGCGGTGAGGTGGTTCTGGCACATGAACGATTTTATTTAATTAAAATAGGCGATGAAGATATCAGTACCAGCGGATGGACTGAAAATGAAAAATCAGTCATTAATAGTTATCACTGGTGGGATCTTAATGAACTCCGAAATACAGACGACGTTGTTTATCCCTCAAATATTCCTGATATCTGCTCAATACCGGATTAATTACCAAATATCTCCTGACTTCGCGCCTGTAAATCATTCAGCGCCTCCAGTAAATCATCCTCATTGACCGCACGTTGCCGCTTTTTAGCAGGATCTTTCTTCGCACTCCTGCGGCTTGGTCCGGTCCCAGCCGGAAGCGCCTGTGAGCGCGTATTATCACGCTTGTCCTGCATTAACTTCGCAACTGCCAGCGCGTGACCAAGCCGTTTATTGTCAACGATCGCACCCTGGTCAACTTCAGACAGCCGGTCGTAGGCAGAGTAGGGAAGAACCGTACCGTGACTCCTGAGTTCAACGCGGCCGTCCGGGTACTGCCAGGCATCCAGATATTTACCCATCGCGCGGCGGCTGTCATCGTTATCCTCAAGCAGCAACAGCATTTTATCGTAGCGGACCGTCAGCGCTTTCGAAACCTTGCGCGGTTCGCGCCAGGTAAATATCTGGTTCAGGTTGTCGTCAGCATCGAGCGGACGGTGCACGTCAAAGTCATGCCTTGGTGCCTTCGCGAAACGCCGGTTGTAGTCCGCCATAAACTCAGCGGCAAAGGCGTTGGCAGCGTCAGGCGTACTGATACCACGCAGCCTGAGCTCCTTGACCAGCCGGTCCTGCAACGTCAGGTGCGCACGTTCCACGCGCCCCTTGGCAGAACTGGTATTGGCGCAGATGCCGGTGATGTTCAGCTCGTTCAGCGCGCGCCCGAACTGCGTCTGGCCGTCGCCTCCGGCCGCATTTTTATTGTTGATGCGGAACACGCTGGCTTTGTCGCTGTAAAACGCCAGCGGCTTGCCGTACAGCTCAAGATAACCGCGCGTGGCTTGAAAATAGGTGAAAGTAGACTCGGATCGGACGAAATGAAGCTGCATCAGGCGGCTGGTTGCGTCATCCACGTAAACCAGCAGCGTGCAGGCCGGACCACGTTCCTCAAACCAGCGATGGTCGCAGCCGTCGATCTGAATCAGTTCGCCGACACAGGCGCGGCGGTAACGAGGCTGCTGGATCCTGGAAGCGCGATGCCTGCGGGGGATCCAGAAACCAGCCAGCATCATCAGCTTGCGTACGGTCTCTTTAGACAGCATCACGCCGTGCAACTCGGCCAGCTTCTCGCAGGCGAGCGTGGGACCAAAGTCCGGGTATCTCTCACGGATGATCTGAATGGCGCGTTCGGCAAGGCCTTCGGGAAGCTGATAGTTGCTGGGCTTGCCGCGCCGCCGGTCAGCCATGCCCAGCGGGCCTTCGATGCGATAGCGCTGGAGCAGACGACGACACTGTCTGTCGGAAATGCCGAGACGTTCAGCAGCGAGATGTGTTGTCAGACGCCGGTCGACAACGTCCTGAATGACTTTAAGCCGGTTAACTTCGTTCATCGTGAAAAACTCCACACCAGAAGCCGCCATAACAGGTTCCTCAGCAGGTCACCCGAAGCGGCCATGTCAGCTTAGCTCAAAGCGGACATTACTACTTTGCCTCCTCA
>NZ_FPBU01000014.1:0-90615 GCF_900116775.1 Pantoea sp. YR525 | reverse complement strand
CACGAACGAATTTGTCTCAGAACGGGCATGAGCCCGGTGGAATACCGGGCATCAAAAGAGATGTAAAATGTGTCCAGGTTTTGGGGTTCAGTGCATGGCCGCGCCCTCTGCACTCCCGGGCCTTGCGCCAGCCCAACCCGCCGCTGCGCGGTACCTTCACTCATTCACGATTCCTGACGGACCGGTGGCGATTCGCTCCTGCTCAGCGCCACCTCTCGCCGCATCCATGCGGCTCGCCCTGGAATCCCTCAATCGTTCAGCGGTTTGGGATGTCGCCTCAACACCCGCGCTGCAGCCGCAATGCATTATCCTGCCTCACCATCGCTGCAAATCCTGTAGGGTCGCCATTCATGGCGACCGATTTACGCATATTTGACAAGCATTACGCCATTTATGGCGACCCTACGTTCACCGGGCCTGACGCCGCATCAGCGTGGTCGCAGCTAACATCAAACTCAAACTGGCGAGCAGTGTCAGCGTGGCCATCGCCATACCTTGTCCCACCGAACCTTGTTCGAACTGACGCCAGATAAAGATCGCCACGGTTTGCGTGCCCGCCGGAGCCAGCAGCAGCGAGGTCACCAGCTCGCGTGATGCCACGGCAAACACCATCATCATCGCCGCCAGCAAGCTGGGTGCCACCAGCGGCAGCACAACCAGCCGCAGCGCCTGCAAACGTGATGCACCATGCACGCGCGCCGCCGGTTCCAGCGTTGGGGCCAGCTGACGCAGCGCGCTACTGACATAGCGCACCGGCCACGGCAGCAATAAACAGCTGTACGACAGCAGCAGAATAAACATGGTGTTATAGGGCGAAACCGGCCAGAACCCGCGATTCCACAGCAGAATCAACCCGACACCAACCACCACGCCGGGCATCGCCGCAGGCAGCAGCGCCAGGCCATCCATCATTGCCAGTAAACGGTTTTTTCCTTCCGACACGCGCCAGGCAATGAGAAAGCCCAGCGCGCCGGTCAGCAGCGCCGCGCCAAGCGCCAGGCCAATGCTGGTGGAGAAGGCCGCCAGCGCATCGCCTTGCTGGCTGAACAGCGCGCCGAAGTGGCGCAGCGTCAGATTACTGAGATGCAATCCGCCGGAGAGCGTATTCAGTAAGCCGCTCAAGGTCATCGCGCCGAGCGGCAGCACCACCGCCAGCAGCACGGTGAGAGCAAACGGCAGCAGCATCAGGTTTTGTAAGCCGCCGGCATGCGCCAGTTCCTGAGTAACCGGTTTACCGCCAACCGCCGTGACATCGCTGCTGCCGGTCAGTTTGCGCTGCAGCAGCCACGCCGTTAGCGCCACCAGACTCAACATCAGTGACAGCGACGCCGCGCCGGGCAGATCGATCGGCCAGTCGGCGAGTTTGGTTTCAATGCCAACGGTCATCAGCGTCAGCTTCGCCTGGGCACCCAGCGCTGCGGGCACGCCGTACTCCTCAATCGCCAGCGTAAACGCCAGCAGCACGCCGCCTGCCAACGCCGGTAAGGTGAGCGGCAAGGTAATGTGCCAGAAGCCGCGCCACGCCGATGCGCCATGCACGCGCGCTACCCAGGCGAGACGTTGTCCGCTCGCCAGCAGCGAACGCGACACCGCAAAATAGACCACCGGGAAGATGTTCAGCGTCATCACGCCAATCATGCCGCTGCTGCTAAACAGCAGGCTGTCGAAGTTGATGCCGGTAAGTTGTTCGATATAACCGTTGCGTTGCAGCGCCAGCGTCCATGACAGCGCCACAATATAGGGCGGCGTCAAAAACGGGATCAGAAACAGCAGATCCCACAGCGCTGCGCCCGGCAGGCGGAACAGGCCGCGCAGTGCGCCGAGCGGTAAGCCCAGCAGCAAACTGCACAGCGCCACGCCGCCGCCGATTTTTAGCGTGCCCAGCCACATCGATGCCAGCTGCGGATCGTCCAGCAGCGCCGGGAAAGCGCTAAAAGCGCCGCGCCAGCTGCCTTCACCGAAGTAAGGAAACAGCGCTTGCAGCACGATAAACAGCAGCGGCAGCGCCACCAGCAGTAATAACGCCAGCAGAATCAAGCCATTCAGGGCACGCGACATCGTTTACTGTCCGAACAGGGCGCCAAAGCGCTTCAGCACCGCCGAGCGCTCGCTGCTGCCATCCTGATTGGTCGGCAACAATTTGATCTCGGTGAACAGCGGGCGTTGCGCTTTGATATCGGTACGCGCCGGCATCAGCCAGGCTTTGGCTACTTGCTCCTGACCTTCATCCGACAGCACGTAATCGACGAATTTCTTCGCATCGTCGGCGTGCTGGCTGCTTTTCAGGATCATCATCGGACGCGGCGCGACCACGGTGCCGTTTTCCGGGAAGATCACCTTCACGCTTTCGCCCTGTGCGATGTTGTTATAGGTGACGTAATCGACCGCGCCAAACACCGCCGCTTTCGCGCCTTGCAGCACCGGCGTCACCGCCTGCGCGTTCGGGCCGCTCATCACCATGCCGTTGGCTTTCAGCTGATCAAACAGCTGCCAGGCTTTTTCGCCTTCGCTGTTTTGCAGGCCAATCAGCAGATCGAGTGACGCGCCAGACAGCGCCGGATCCGGTGTGGTGACCTTATCTTTAAAGGCGGGCGCGGTGAGATCCTGCCAGGTTTTCGGTTCTGGCGTGTTGCTTTGCGTATTCCACACGATGCCGAGCGCGGAAATGCCTTGTGCGACATAGTTGGCGGTTTTGAACTGATTCGGCACCTTCGCTGCATTAGCACTTTCGAAAGGTTGCAGCCAGCCGCGCTGTTGCAGATCTTCGGCGGTATCCCACGAAGCCGAGATCAGCACATCGGCCTGCGGATTGGCCTGTTCCGCTTCCAGACGCGCCATCACTTTGCCGGTGGTGGCCTGGAAAATATTCACTTTGATGCCGGTCTGTTTTTCAAACCCGGCGGCAAGACTTTTCGACAGCGAACCCGGACCGGCGGTGTACACCGTCAGCGCCTGGGCGTCGTTGATCATGATGGCGGAAGTCAAAATCATCGCGCTGATGGCTCCTGTTTTAACTGACTTGAGAGATGGCATTGCGGTCCCCTGAGAGGTGAGTAACGGAAACAATCTGGCCCTGCGCCAGGTGAATGATGCGGTCGGCCAGCGTGTTGGCTTCCTCGCGATCGTGCGTAACGTAAACAGCGGTGATGCCCGCCGCGCGCAGCAAATCCGCCATGGTGTGAACCAGGGTTTCACGCAGGTCGCGGTCGAGGTTAGAGAGTGGTTCGTCGAACAGCAGAATGGCCGGTTTCGCCACCAGCGCGCGCGCCAGCGCCACGCGCTGCTGCTGGCCGCCGGAAAGCAACGCCGGTTTGCGATCGCCAAAATCAGCGAGGCCAACCTGAGCCAATGCGGCATCGGCCTGTTGCCGCGCGGCGGCTTTTTTCATGCCGCGCATGCGCAGCGGAAAGGCGACGTTTTGTGCCACCGACATGTGCGGCCACAGCGCGTAATCCTGGAACACCATGCCGAGGTTACGCTTCTCCGGCGCATCGCTGTGGCGCGGCGAGGCCACGCAGCGTTCACCAATCCACAGTTCACCTGCGGTTGGCTGCAGCAAACCTGCCAGCAGTTTCAAAAGCGTGCTTTTGCCACAGCCGCTCGGACCGAGCAGCGCCAGGATTTCGCCTGCGGGAATGGTCAGGGAGAGATCGTGCAGAATAGTCAGGTTACCCACCGACCATCTGAGATTTTTCAGTTCAATAGGCAGCGCGGCATGCGTCATCGGCCATCTCCCGCGAAGGAGCTAGCGTTACGCACGCGCGCCTGAGAAATCAGGGGCGTCATCAGATTGTTATCCTCTTTGGGATTTGATTGAGGGCGAGTCTACGAGCGCGATATGACGAAATGATGACCGTAAAACTGGGCATTTCACTGATGCGGATAAAACCAAAAGGCGTATAGTTATCCTCTTGTTATGAAAATTCCGTCACCCACGAGCGCAATCACTCATGCCTGACCTGCCTGCCGCCGCACCTGAACACGGCCGTTTTCGCCTCAATTTACTGATCCTTTCCATCGTGAAGTTCAACTTTGCCAGCTATCTCACCATCGGCTTGCCGCTGGCGGTGCTGCCCGGCTTTGTCCATGACGGACTGGGCTATAACGCCTTCTGGGCCGGATTGGTGATCAGCCTGCAATACATCGCCACGCTGCTCAGCCGTCCGCACGCCGGACGCTATGCCGATCTGTGGGGGCCGAAAAAAGTGGTGGTGCTGGGGCTGGTGGGCTGTTTGCTGAGCGGTATCTGTATTCTGCTCTCGGCGCTCAGTGATGGGCAGGGCGTGCTGAGTCTGGTGCTGCTGTGTCTGGGGCGCGTGATTCTCGGCGTGGGGCAAAGCTTCTCCGGCACCGGTACGTCGCTGTGGGGCGTGGCGCGCGTCGGTTCGCTGCATATTGGCCGGGTGATTTCGTGGAACGGCATTGTCACCTACGGCGCGATGGCGATCGGTGCGCCACTCGGCGTAGTGATTTTCCGCAGCGGCGGCTTGCTGCTGCTCTCCGCCATCATCATTGCTATTTGCGTGCTGGCGATTGCGCTGGCGCTGCCGCGTGCGCCGGTGAAAGGCAGTAAAGCCAAACCGCTGCCGTTCCGTGACGTGCTGAGCAAGGTGTACGGTTTCGGCCTGATTCTGGCGATGGGTTCTGCCGGATTTGGCGTGATCGCTACTTTCATCACGCTGTTTTATCAGGATAAAGGCTGGGATGGCGCTGCTTTCGCGCTGACCATGTTCAGTGCCGCGTTCGTCGGCACGCGCCTGCTGTTCCCCAATGCCATCAATAAGCTCGGCGGTTTGCGCGTGGCGAGTATTTGCTTCGCGGTGGAAGCCGTTGGCCTGTTTCTGGTGGCCGGTTCGTTCGATCCCTGGATGGCGAAGATGGGCGCATTCCTCACCGGCGCGGGTTTTTCGCTGGTGTTCCCGGCGATTGGCGTAGTGGCGGTGAAAGTGGTGCCACAGCAGAATCAGGGCAGCGCGCTCGCCACCTATACCGCGTTTATGGATTTGTCACTGGGTATCACCGGGCCGATTGCCGGTTTCATCATGAGTTATGCCGGTGTGTCGCTGGTCTATTTCCTCACCGCGCTGCTGGTGTGTTTAGCGCTGTTCTGCACGCTGCGGATGATTAAGCGAATGCCGGAAGAGCCGGTGGTGGAGATTAAGGAGAACGCGTAATTGGCGGTCGCCATGAATGGCGACCCTACAACGTAGGGTGCGCATTCATGCGCACCTGGTTTAGCAAAGATGAACGGTGTAAAAAAAAGGCCTCCGACCGAGGCCAACACTGACAAAAAGTGTCTTGTTTTAGACACAGATAAGGGTTCGTTTTCAGGCTTGCAGTAATTCGATGCTGTAGCGAATTTCGCGTTCGATTTCTTTTGCGCCCCACGTCTCCAGCGATGAGGCAAACGGCTCAAATGCGTAAATGCCTTTGTAGCCCAGCATCTCCAGACGCTTCACCTGCGCCACGCTGTTTAGCACATCGCGGTCGCTGAGCATGATGCGTTCTTCATCGGTGAGTTGCGCCGTCGGGCGGGTATCTTCCACACCAGACAAATGCACCAGCCCAATATGGTTGATATCAATCTCCTGCGGGAACTCGTTTTCGGCGTTCTCATATAGGTGATGATGGAACGTATCGAGCAGCACTTTGAACGGTACTTTTGCCTGCTGAATCAGCTTTTGCGTTTGCACCGCCGAGCGCAGCGAACTGACCGGGAAGCCCAGCGGTTCCACCAGCCCCTGAATGCCATACTTCTCAAAGCGCGGTGCCAGCACCTGCAGCGCTTCCAGCGTCTGCTGGGGCGAAATCTCAATTCCTTCATTGAGTGGACACATCACCAGCGCTTTTGCGCCGATGGCTTGAGCTTCCTGCAGCAGCGCGTCGGCTTTTGCCAGCAGCGCCTCATCGGCACGGTTAAACGGATAGAGCGCGTTAATCGTTACGATTTCAATGTGGTACTTATCCGTTAGCGCCTGCAGCTGCGCCACGCTGAGATCATCGGTGACCTTGCCGCTCTGCATGTCATTACGCAGTTCAACCTTGCTCAATCCCAGACGCTGCACAAGCTGAAAGAAAGCTTCCAGCGACAGCCTGGGCGCAATTTTACGGTTAATACAGAAACGGGTTGGATCGATGGCCATAGGCGGCTCCTGTAAACGGATACGGTATCGGTGCTGCAAAGAGAACATTTATTTCATTATTATTGAATTATGAAATATCAGATATTGGATCTGCCTCGCAAAAATTTCATATTTCGTTTCGCGTTGCATGTGGAAGCTAGATTTCAGACACAAATTCTGTGCGCGCAACGGCTTAGCTGTGATGCGGTTTGGCATACCTGCAGCGCCAGCAGGGAAGCGCTACGGGCGGAATTGCACCCGGCTATTAGCGCAGGCGGAAAAAATGCGATCCATGCCGCTAAAAGGAAATTTTCCAAAAAGAAGTATTTGAAAAATTCATTTCATTACGATAGCTTCATAGCACGCTTTAAGTATTGCCTGCACACGCAGCGTCGCGGTTCGAACGGGCTATCTGCAGGGAACTTCACATCTAAGAGGCAACGACATGACTATCGTAGGAAACTTTATCGGCGGCAAAATTACCCACAGCGCCAGCAATGAAACCATTCCCGTGTACGATCCGGCGACCGGCAAAGTCGTGCGTGAACTGACGCAGAGCACCGCTGCTGAAGTGGAAAAGGCGATTGAAGTCGCTCATGCGGCGTTCCCGGAATGGTCGAAAACCGCGCCGTTGCGTCGTGCCCGTGTGATGTTCAACTTTAAAGCGCTGATGGAAAAACATCGCGAAGAGCTGGCGGCACTGATCGTGTCTGAGCACGGCAAAGTGTGGTCCGATGCGCTGGGTGAACTGACGCGCGGTATCGAAGTGATCGAATATGCCTGCGGTATTCCACATCTGATTAAAGGTGAGAACTCACCGAGCGTCGGCACCGGCGTTGATAGCTACTCGCTGATGCAACCGGTCGGCGTTGTTGCTGGTATCACACCGTTCAACTTCCCGGCGATGGTGCCACTGTGGATGTTCCCGATCGCGCTGGCGTGCGGCAACACCTTTATCCTCAAGCCACCGGCGCTGGATCCATCCGCTTCTGTCCGCATGGCTGAACTGCTGAAAGAAGCCGGCCTGCCGGATGGCGTATTCAACGTGGTGCATTCGTCTAACGAAGATGCCGAGCAGCTGTACAAAGATCCGCGCATCGCCGCAGTCAGCTTCGTCGGTTCTTCCGGCGTGGCGGAGCACATCTACAAAACTGCCAGCGCCCACGGTAAACGTGTGCAGGCGTTCGGCGCAGCGAAAAACCACGCCATCGTGATGCCCGATGCCGATCTCGATGCCACCGTGAACGCCATTATGGGCGGCGCGTTTGGTTCAGCGGGTGAACGCTGCATGGCGCTGCCAGTGGTTGTTGCCGTTGGTGACGACACCGCAGACAAACTGATTGCGCGTCTGACGCCGCTGATCAAAGCGCTGCGCGTCGGTCCTGGCATCCAGAAAGGTGCCGAAGAGAATGAAATGGGGCCGGTGGTTTCTGCTGCGCACCAGAAGAAAGTGCTGGGCTACATCGACAAAGGTGAGCAGGAAGGCGCGAAGCTGGTGGTTGATGGCCGTGGCATCCAGGTTGCTGGTCATGCAGAAGGTTACTACGTTGGCGGCACGCTGTTCGACAACGTGACCTCGGATATGACCATCTGGCGCGAAGAGATCTTCGGACCGGTGCTGAGCATTATGCGTTCCAGCGATTACGACAGCGCACTGCAGCTGGTTAACAGCCACGAATTCGGCAACGGCAGCGCCATCTTCACCAGCAACGGCCACACCGCGCGTGAATTCGTGCAAAACGTCGAAGCCGGCATGGTTGGCGTTAACGTGCCTGTTCCGGTACCAATGGCGTTCCACAGCTTCGGCGGCTGGAAGCGTTCGGTGTTTGGTGCGTTGAACGTGCACGGTCCAGACGGCGTGCGTTTCTATACCCGCATGAAAACTGCCACCGTGCGTTGGCCGAGCGGCCAGCAGACCGTATCTGAGTTCAGCATGCCGACGCTGGGCTAATTTCGCTCAACAAGGAGGAACAGGATGTCTCTGATTTCGAAAGCGCAAAAACCCGACAGCAACGGTCGTATCCAGCACGTCACGCCGGAAAGCGCGGGCTGGGAATACGTCGGCTTTGATGCCTATCTGCTGAAAAAAGGGCAGAGCCTGAAGCTGAGCAGTGGCGACAAAGAGCTGTGTCTGGTGCTGGTGGCGGGCTTCGCTTCGGTGAAAACCCGTCACGCCGAATTCCCCAATCTGGGTAAGCGTCTGTCGCCGTTTGAACGCATTCCACCTTATTCGGTGTACGTCCCGCATAACGACGAAGTGGAAGTGTATGCGGATAGCGATCTGGAGCTGGCGGTGTGTAATGCACCGAGCCGCGGCAACCTGCCGGCGCGACTGATTGCGCCGGAAGATGTTGGCGTTGAGCAGCGTGGTAAAGGGCGTAACCAGCGTCTGGTGCACAACATTCTGCCGGATAACAAAGAGGCCGACAGCCTACTGGTGGTGGAAGTGTATACCGACGAAGGCGCGACCAGTTCGTATCCCAGCCATAAGCACGACCAGAAAGACAGCCCGGACGAAACCTATCTGGAAGAGACGTATTATCACCGTTTCGATCCTGAACCAGGTTTCGCCATGCAGCGCGTTTATACCGACGACCGTTCACTCGACGAGTGCATGGCGCCGTATAACCGCGATGTGGTGACGGTGCCGCGTGGCTATCATCCGGTGGCGACCATTGCCGGTTACGATAACTACTATCTCAACGTGATGGCGGGTCCAAAACGTCTGTGGAAATTTACCTGGGAGAAAGATCACGCCTGGGTGAACAGCGACCAGTATCCGCGTTCGTAGGATGCACACCAATGTAAAAAGGGCAGCCAGGTGGCTGCCCTTTTTGTTGGGTGGTCGCCATGAATGGCGACCCTACGAGAGTTATTCGCTGGTGACGTTGTTGTTCAGCGCCAACGATACGGCGAGCGTTTGTGCCAGACACAGCGAAGCCACCTGCGAACGGAAGCCATCCACCTGCGCTTCACGCACCACAAAGCACACATCGCTGAAGGCGGCCAGCGGGCTGACCTGGCTGTCGGTGATGGCGATGAGATGCGCACCACGCTTAGCGCCTAGCTCAACCAACTCCACCGCTTCACGCGCGTACGGCGAGTAGCTGATGGCGATCACCACGTCTTTCGGGTTCACCATGCTCAGTTGTTCGGTGAACATGCCGCCGAGGCCGTCGATCAGGAACGCACGACGCTCCAGATGGCGCAGCGCATACACCAGATACGATGCCACGCTGAATGAGCGACGCAGGCCGATGATGTAGATGTTCTCAGCTTCATCTAGCATTTTCACCGCGCGGTTAAGCTGATCTGGATTGACCTGCATCGCCAGCTGTTGCAGCGCCTGGCTGTTCACCATGGTGAAGACGTTGAGGATTTCGGCCGGGCTCTCGGGTGAGGTGGCGCTGTCGTCGGTGGCGGTCTGGCGGAACAGACGTGCGCGCTCGGTGTAGTTCACGGTCTCTTCCATCAGGTGCTGACGGAAAACCTGTTTCATTTCGTTGAAGCCGCTGAAGCCAAACGCGTTGGCAAAGCGGATCAGCGTGGAAGGCGGTACATCCGCATGTTGCGCGATAGAGGCAACGGTATCGAAAGCGATGCTGTTACTGTTATCAAGGATATAACGAGCCACCTGCTTCAGGCGTTTGCTCAGCGTCTCATAGCGACGACGGATCTCGTCCTGTAACAAGGTTAATTGCGTTGGATTATTGGTCATTACTTCGGCCCGCTAAAAAAGAAAATATGGCTGGATAATGAGCGCTATAGTACCAGATGGATGGAAAATTTCATTTGTTTGACATCATCGTGACGCTTATTTCATCGGTTTATGAAATGCCTCACAAAAAGAGGGGCAAACAGGGCGGGAGTTATGCTGTTACCAGGTCGCCATTTATGGCGACCTGAACAAGGTGCGTGACAAAAAAACGGCCCATCAGGGCCGCTTCATTGTCATCTAACGCATCGTTATCCGCGCACAGCGCGCCAGTAGCCGATCAAACGCAGGTAGTTACCTTTCACGGTCTCAATCAGCGCCTTATCATCCAGCTCGCCTTGCAGCCATTGGCGTGATGGCTGGCCGAAGATGGTGCGACCTACTGCGAAACCCTTCACCCACGGCGCTTGCGCGGCGGCGGCGAAACCGGCTTTCAGTGTCTCTTCCGGCGCATCAAGGCCCAGCAACAGAATGCCGCGACAGTGCGGATCGTTCTGTTCGATCAGCCCGCTGATCGCCTGCCAGCTCTCGGCAGACAGCGGCGGCAGTTTCCACCAATCCGGCTGAATGCCAAGGCTGTAGAAGTGGCTCAGCATGTCGTAATAGTAAGATTCATGACGGTCCGGATTGCTCTCCGGCAGAATCAGTTCCAGCAGCAGTTCGTGCCCGCTCTTGTTACAGCCATTCCACACATCGAGAACCAGATCATCCTGCTCTTTACGCAGCTCAGCGCTGTCGTGCGGATGGTAGAACACCAGGCATTTCACTACGTGCTCGGCCGGCCAGTCGACCAGCTGCGAGCCGATGTTGCCGTGCTCCAGGCGCAGCGGACGTGAACTTGGCAGTTCAATCGGACGCCCAATCCACCAGTTTTTACCTGTAATCGCGTTCAGCGCTTTCTGGCCGTAAGTGGTATCCGCGAGGATGCCGCTCTTCTCATTCAGACCGGCTTCGTTAGCCGCTTCTTCTGCGGCACGCAGCAGCAGCAGTTTCAATTGTGGAATGCGCTCTTCGCTGACGCCTGCTTCGCGCGCCATATCAGCCAACTGCTTGCGATGGTCGAAGGCGAAGACATTCAGCTCAGGCCACTGCTGTTTACGCGTGGTAACGCGATGCAGGTGATTGAGACGCGCATCGAGATCCGGACGTTTCACGTCTTTATCGCGACTGAGGAAATCATCCAGCTCTTCTTTGGTTGGCATCGCTGGTGCGCAGCCGTGGCGCGACACTACCAATGCGCCACAGGCGTTGGCGTAACGGCATGCTTGCTCCCAGCTCTCATCGTTCAACCAGCCGCGCAGCAGGCCAGACATAAAGGCATCGCCCGCGCCCAGCACGTTGAGCACTTCTACTCGCACGCCGCTCTGCAGTTTGGTCTGTTCCCAGCTATCCGGGATCTCGCCCTCAAACACCACGCAACCCAGCGGACCGCGTTTGCACACTAATGTGGCCTGGCTCGATTTACGCACATTTTTCAGCGCAGTCAGCGTGTCGGTGCTGCCGCCGGCGATATGGAACTCTTCTTCCGTTCCGACCACCAAATCGAAATAGTGCAGCACTTCCTGCAGCTGTTGCGTCACTTCGCCTGATTCAATGAAACGCGTTTCGCCGTCGCCGAGGGAAGTCAGTCCCCACAGCACCGGACGATAATCGATATCCAGCGCGGTGCGCAGGCCGTTGCGTTTGGCGATATCCAGCGCTTTCAATACTGCGGCGCGCGTTTGTGGATGTGACAGGTGCGTGCCGGTGACGGCGACCGCACGTGAAGAGGTAATGAACTCTTCGTTAATATCTTCCGGCACCAACCCCATATCGGCGCAGTTGTCGCGGTAGAAGATCAGCGGGAAGCTCTCTTCATCTTTGATCCCGAGGATCACCAGCCCGGTCAGGCGATGCTTATCGGTAATCAGGCCATCGGTGTTGCAGCCCGCACGTTGCAGCTCTTCACGCAAAAAGCGGCCGTTATGTTCGTCACCTACACGCGCCAGCATCGCCGATTTCAGGCCCTGAATGGCCGTACCGTAGGCCACGTTGCCGGAAGATCCGCCGAGATATTTGTTGAAGCTGGTCATATCTTCCAGACGTGATCCAATTTGCTGACCGTAGAGGTCGACGGCGATGCGTCCGATACAAATCACATCAAGCCGCTTCTGTTGTGTACTCATACCTATTGTTTCCTTCTGTGATAAGCAGACACTGCGGGCGCTGCCGCCCAACGTCGAGCGCTTTGCTTCCGGGTTCTCAAGGTGCCTGATTGGCTTTGGTCGCAGTATGAGGAATAAAAATTCCAAATTCAATATGAAATGAAACATCCATCACGATTTTGTGAGCCAGGTAAAACTCTGACGAAGCCGCAAAGCGGTGTCGGAATCGTTGGGAGTTTCAGTGATAGTCAGGCTTGTGAGCCAGGTCTCAGGAAAGTGCTGGCGAATCAAGGAAGCTACTGAAGTGAAATGAAATTTCTTTATGACCGTCAAATGACCTTTTACTGTTCCACTTTTCCCCCTTTCGCGGCTCGCGAAGCCCACGTTTCATTGCTGAATTTGATCTCCATCGCAAAATGAAATGTTTCTTCTGTAATCGTGTTTAATGAAAAAAATATTTGTTTATAATCGCCTCACGTTTCACTTAATCCGCGGGCGCCGTGAACGGCAGTTTTTACCCGAACCGCGATGTACCTCGCCGCAGGTACCAGCATGTAAAGGAAGAAGCATATGGGCACAATCAGACTCACCACGGCACAGGCGCTGGTAAAATTTCTTGATAACCAATACCTGAACGTTGACGGCGTTGAAACCAAATTTGTGAAAGGCATTTTTGCCATTTTCGGTCACGGCAACGTGCTGGGATTGGGACAGGCGCTGGAGCAGGATAGCGGCGATCTGGTGGTGCATCAGGGCCGTAACGAGCAGGGCATGGCGCACGCCGCCATTGGCTTTGCCAAGCAGTCGCTACGTCGTCAGATTATCGCCTGTACTTCATCGGTCGGTCCCGGCGCAGCCAACATGATTACTGCTGCCGCCACCGCGACTGCCAACCGCATTCCTTTACTGCTGCTGCCGGGCGATGTGTTCGCCACGCGCCAGCCGGATCCGGTATTGCAGCAGATCGAACAGAGCCACGATCTCAGCATCAGCACCAACGACGCGTTCCGCGCGGTAAGCAAATACTGGGATCGCGTTAGCCGCCCAGAGCAGCTGATGACCGCCTGCATCAACGCTTTGCGTGTGTTGACCGATCCGGCAGAAACCGGCGCGGTGACGATTGCGCTGCCGCAGGACGTGCAGGGCGAAGCCTGGGACTTCCCGGAATACTTCTTCCAGAAGCGTGTGCACCGTCTGGATCGCCGTTTGCCAACCGCCGCGCAGTTACAAGATGCGCTGGCGCTGATTGCGCGCAAACACAAGCCGCTGATCATTGTCGGTGGCGGCCTGAAATATTCCGACGCTGGTGATGCGCTGCTGAAATTTGCCGAGCGCTTCAACATCCCATTTGCCGAAACTCAGGCCGGTAAAGGCACCATCGTTTCCGATCACCCGCTGAATGTCGGCGGCGTGGGCGAAACCGGCTGTCTGGCGGCCAACCTGCTGGCAAAAGAGGCCGATTTGGTGATTGGTATCGGTACGCGTTACACCGACTTCACCACCGCGTCGAAATGGATTTTCCAGAATCCGGATGTCAGCTATCTGAACCTCAACGTCAGCAACTTCGACAGCTACAAGCTGGATGCGGTGCAGCTGCTGGCGGATGCGCGTGAAGGTTTAACCGCGCTTGAAAGCGGTCTGCAAGGTTTCGAAAACCATTGGGGCGGCCAGATTGAGCTGTCGCAAAGCAAGCTGCTGAAAGAGACGCAGCGCGTCTATGCCGCAACCTACAACACCGACGATTTCATTCCGGAAATCGCCGACCACGCCGATCGCGAAGCGCTGTTTGCGGAGTTTGAGCGCCTGACGAAATCGGTGCTGACGCAGAGCAGCGTGCTGGGCACCTTAAACGAGCAGCTCCCAAAGGATGCGGTGATTGTCGCGGCAGCGGGCAGTCTGCCGGGCGACCTGCAACGCGTGTGGCGCACCAAAGATTACAACTCGTACCACGTTGAGTACGGCTACTCCTGCATGGGTTACGAAGTGAATGCCGCGCTGGGCGTGAAGCTGGCGCAGCCGCAGCGTGAAGTCTACGTCATGGTCGGCGATGGCTCGTTCATGATGCTGCACTCCGAGCTGGTTACGTCGATTCAGGAAGGGGCGAAAATCAACGTGGTGCTGCTGGATAACATGACCAACGGTTGTATCAACAACCTGCAGATGGAACACGGCATGGACAGCTTCACCACCGAGTTCCGCTTCCGTAATCCGGAAGGCGGCAAGCTGGATGGCGGCTTTGTGCCGGTGGACTTCGCGGCAATCGCCGGCGGTTACGGTTGCAAAACTTACCGCATCACTACGCTAGAGCAGCTTGAAGCCGCGCTGATCGATGCGCAGAAACAGACTGTTTCCGTGCTGTTCGACATCAAAGTGCTGCCAAAAACCATGGTGCACAAATACTTCAGCTGGTGGCACGTCGGCGTGGCGCAAACCTCCACCTCCGAGCGTACGCAGGAAGTGGCCGACAACCTTAACGTGCATATCGAACAAGCGCGTAAGTACTAAATCTCTTTTAGGCCGGAGCTCTCCGGCCTTGTTTAACCCTATACCCTAAATAATTCGAGATGCAGGAAGGCGGCCAACGAGAGAATCCCGATGAGCTGACTTAAGTCAGTGATTCGGGTGAACGAGAGCAGCTAACGCACCTGCATCTTGAAGTATGAAGGGGATACTTATCCGACTCTACAGGTGTAATTATGACGCTCAAACTCGGTGTAATTGGTACCGGTGCAATTGGTCAGGAACACATTCGTCGCTGCAATAACGTTTTGCAGGGTGCGAAAGTGGTGGCGGTTTCTGATATCAACGTGGAAGGCGCGCGCGCTGCGCTGCAACGTCTGAATATCGAAGCCGAGGTTTATCAGGATGGTCATCAGGTGATCAACTCACCAGACGTTGACGCCGTGCTGGTGACGTCCTGGGATCCGACCCACGAAGAGTTCACGCTGGCGGCAATCGCGGCCGGCAAACCGGTGTTCTGTGAAAAGCCGCTGGCGCTGAGCGCTGAAGGTTGCCGTCGCATTGTCGATGCCGAGATCAAACACGGTAAACGTCTGGTGCAGGTTGGCTTTATGCGCCCGTACGATTCCGGTTATCGCGCGCTGAAGAAAGTGATTACCGACGGTGAAATCGGCGAACCGCTGATGCTGCACTGCGCGCACCGCAACCAGAGCGTCGGCGAGAATTACACCACCGACATGGCGATCACCAACACCCTGATTCACGAGCTGGACGTGCTGCGCTGGCTGACGGAAGACGACTACAAAACCGTGCAGGTGGTGTTCCCGCGTACCACGTCGAAGTCTCACGCCAAACTGAAAGATCCGCAGATTGTGCTGTTCGAAACGCAGAAAGGCATCCGCATTGACGTAGAGATCTTCGTTAACTGCGCGTACGGCTATGACATTCAGTGTGAAGTGGTGGGCGAAGAGGGCATCGCGAAGCTGCCTGAGCCTTCGGCGATCCAAACGCGCAAAAACGCGCGTCTCGGTGTGCCGCTGCTGACCGACTGGAAAGACCGTTTCATCGATGCGTATGACGTTGAGCTGCAAGCGTTTATTAATGACGTGAAAGACGGCCAACTGACCGGACCTTCTGCCTGGGACGGTTTTGCTGCTTCCGTGGCCGCCGACGCCTGCCAGAAAGCGCAGAACAGCGGCGCAATCGAGCCGGTCACCATGCCGCCGCGTCCGGATTTCTACGCCAAATAACTGAGCTGTGCGCTAAATACTCCTCGGCGGCTCAGCGGCCGCCTCTGTGAATCAGGGACAACAAGATGAACAAAGACAACGTTAAACTGGCGATTGCGCCAATCGGCTGGACCAACGACGACATGCCGGAGCTGGGCAGCGAAAACACCTTCCAGCAAACCGTCAGTGAAATGGCGCTGGCAGGCTTTACCGGTAGCGAAGTGGGCAGCAAATACCCGCGCGATCCGGCGATTCTCAAGCCGATGCTGGATATCCGTGGTATTCAGATCTGCAACGCGTGGTTCAGCACTTTCTTCGCCAACGGCGATAAAGCAAAAACCATCGACGAATTCACCAACCACATGAACTTCCTGCATGCGATGGGCGCGCGCGTGATTGGTTGCTCCGAGCAGAGCAAAAGTATTCAGGGCACCACGCTGGCGGTGCTGGAGCAGAAGCCGATTTTCAGCGATGAAGAGTGGCGCTTAACGGCGGAAGGCTACAACGAGCTGGCGGAGATCGCCGCGAAGAAAGGCATGCGTTTGACGCTGCACCATCACATGGGCACCGGCATCCAGACGCCAGCCGAGATTGATCGCTTTATGGAATCGACCAATGAGAATGTTGGCCTGCTGTACGATACCGGCCACATCTACTATTCCGAAGGTTCACAGCAGGCAATGCTGGATGTGCTGACCAAATATCTGCCGCGTATTTTCCACGTGCATCTGAAAGACGTGCGCGACAGCGTGGTCGCGGAAGTACGCGAGAAATCCCTGTCGTTCCTCGATGGCGTGAAGAAGGGCACTTTCACTGTGCCGGGCGACGGCGTGATCGATTTCAAACCGGTGTTCAAAATCCTCGACGATTACGGCTACAAAGGCTGGATGGTGGTAGAAGCAGAACAGGATCCGGCGCTGGCCAATCCGTTCGAATATGCGGTGAAAGCGCGTAAGTACATCCGCGAGAATGCGGGGTTGTAAACTAGCGGGAATAAAAAAGGTCGCCATGAATGGCGACCCTACACACGGGGCGTCACTTACGACGCCCCGTTTTTATATTATGACGCTAACGACAACGCGGGTTTCTGTGCGTTAACCGCCAGCCACTCAGCAATGCGTGCCTGCTCAGCAGCGCTCAGCCACATACCTTGTTTGGTACGACGCCAAATCGCATCATCCAGCTCGCGTACCCATTCGTTTTTCACCAGGTAACGCAGCTCTGCTTCGTAGAACTCGTGACCGAAATTCTCGCCCAAATCGTCGATGCTCTTCGCGTCTGCCAGCAACTCTTCGGTGCGGCTGCCGTAAGTACGCGCAAAGTGACGCGCCATACCTTCGCTGATAAACGGATAGCGACGACGCAGACCGGCGGCGTAATCATCGCGTGAACCCGAGAAATCACCGCCCGGCAATACCGCGTTTTTGGTCCACGCGGGGCCGATGTTCGGGTAGTACTTGGTCAGTTTCTCCAGCGCATGTTCCGCCAGCTTACGATAGGTGGTCAGCTTACCGCCGAACACTGACAGCAGCGGCGCCTGGCCGTTGTCGTCATGTACATCCAGCGTGTAATCGCGGGTGATGGCCTGTGGCGAATCCGATTCGTCATCGCACAACGGACGCACGCCTGAGTAAGTCCAGACGATGTCATCTTTGCTCAGCTGCTGTTTGAAGTGTCCGTTGAACACTTTCAGCAGGTAGCTGATTTCGTTGTCATCGATCTTCACGTCTTTCGGATCGCCTTTGTACTCCACGTCGGTGGTACCAATGATGGAGAACTCGTCCATCCACGGAATGACAAACACGATACGGTTATCTTCGTTCTGTAGGATATATGCCTGCTTTTCGCGGTGGACGCGCGGCACCACAATGTGGCTGCCTTTGATCAGACGAATGCCGTACGGCGATTTCAGCTTCAGGCCATCGTCGAAGAACTCTTTTACCCACGGACCGGCCGCATTGACCAGACCTTTAGCGCGCCAGGTGTAGGTTTTGCCGGTATCAATATCTTCGGCTTCTACCATCCACAAACCGGCTTCACGCCAGGCGCGGGTCACGCGAGTGCGGGTACGCACTTCGCCGCCCTGTTTTTCCACTTCCTGCGCGTTAAGCACCACCATGCGCGCATCATCAACCCAGCAGTCAGAATATTCGAATCCGCGCGTGATCTCCGGCTTGAGGGCCGAATCCGCGCCAAAACGCAGGCTTTTACTGCCCGGCAGCGTGGTGCGTTTGCCGAGGCGATCGTACATAAACAGGCCCATGCGGATCATCCACGCCGGACGCAGATGCGGACGGTGCGGCAGACGGAAACGCATCGGGAAAGCGATGTGCGGCGCCATTTTCAGCAGCACTTCACGTTCTGCTAAGGCTTCGCCTACCAGGCGGAATTCATAGTGCTCAAGGTAGCGCAGGCCGCCGTGAATCAATTTCGAGCTGTTGGAGGAGGTTGCACAGGCCAAATCCCGCGCCTCCAGCATCAGCACCGACAGTCCGCGTCCTGCAGCGTCCACTGCAATGCCGGCTCCGTTAATGCCGCCGCCGATCACGATCAGGTCTTTGGTTTCCACGTCATCTCCTCCGATGTTCGGAATAGTTCTAAAATGTTCGTTTTCGAGCGTAATAATAATCGGAAACCAACATCGACGCCAGCGGTTAACTGAATAAAAACATTTTTGCGTGATATAGCTAACATTCCGACAGGAAAAAAATCATATAACCATAAAGGTTGTCAGGTTATCGCGGCGGCTTCTCAGGTTAAACTAGGCGCTAATTGTGTAATGCTTATGAGTTGAGCATGTTTAGGTTGCCATGAATGGCGGCCCTACACCGGGCAATCGTAGGGGCGCCATTCATGGCGACCTGGCAGCAACACCGGTAATTTTTTAACCGCTAATTGTGACCAAGTAATGAGAGACACCATGGAAACCTTCGAGTGTATTAATGTCCTGCAGGCGCAAGAGCATCTGGCACAAGGTGCGCAGCTGGTGGATATCCGTGATCCGCAGAGCTTTATGATGGGCCACGCGGCGGGCGCGCAGCATCTGACCAATGACAATCTGGCGGATTTCATCGCCAACGCGAATCAGGCATTGCCGGTGCTGGTAATGTGCTATCACGGCAACAGCAGCAAAGGCGCGGCGCAGTTCTTGCTGGGTCAGGGATTCAGCGCGGCGTACAGCATTGACGGCGGATTTGACGCCTGGCGCGCGGCATTCCCGGCGCAGGTTGCCCTCGGCGACGCCTAAGCCCATCGCATAAGGAAGGAGAGCACCGCATGATGCGCATCACCCAGTTTAACAATCCGCGCATGGCGCAGGCGTTTGTCGACTACATGGCGACACGCGGCGTGACGCTACGCATTGAGCGCGAAAGCCACTTCTTCATCATGTTGGACGATGACAGTAAGTTTGAGATGGTCGAAAACGAACTCGCGCAGTTTGTGCGCGATCCCAACCATCCGCGCTATCAGGCCGCCAGCTGGCATAGCGGCAGCACCGAAAGTGGCTTGCGTTACGAGCGCACCAACATCTGGGCGAGCATTCGCGAACGCGCAGGTCCGCTCACCATGACCATCATGGTCGCCTGCATCGCGGTGTTTATCCTGATGCAGATCGTTGGTGATGATGTGGCGCTGGATTGGCTGGCGTGGCCGGCGGACTCTTCGCAATATTTCCAGGTGTGGCGCTGGTTTAGCCATGCGCTGCTGCACTTCTCGCTGCTGCACATCCTGTTCAACCTGATGTGGTGGTGGTATCTCGGCGGTGCGGTCGAAAAGCGTCTCGGCAGCGGCAAGCTGTTTGTGATTATGCTGATCTCGGCGTTGCTAACCGGCTGGATGCAGGCCAAGTTCAGCGGCGTGCTGTTTGGTGGCTTGTCGGGCGTGGTTTACGCGCTGATGGGTTACTGCTGGCTGCGCGGCGAGCGCGATCCCGAAAGTGGTATTTATCTTGAGCGCGGCCTGATTGGCTTCGCGGTCGTATGGTTGGTGATTGGCTGGTACGGCGCATTTGGTCTGTCGATCGCTAACGCCGCGCACGTCACCGGCTTGCTGGTGGGTTTAGCGATGGCATTTGTTGATACGCGTAAGATTACGCGTCGTTAGCAGCACCAATAAAAGAAGCGGCTACGAGCCGAGGAGAGAGATGTGAAGCAGACGCAACGTCATGACGCCATTATCGATCTGGTCCGGCGTCAGGGATATGTCAGTACCGAAGAGCTGGTGGATCACTTTGAAGTCAGCCCGCAAACCATTCGGCGTGACCTGAACGACCTGGCCGATCAGAACAAAATCATGCGTCATCACGGCGGGGCGGCGCTGCCGTCCAGCTCAGAAAACACCGCATGGCAGGATCGTAAGATGATGTGGTCGGCGGAGAAAGCGCGTATCGCCGAGCGTGTAGCGAGCCAGATCCCGGATGGTGCGACGCTGTTTATTGATATCGGCACTACGCCGGAAGCGGTGGCGCATGCGCTGCTCAATCACAATAATCTGCGTGTCGTTACCAACAACCTCAACGTAGCAATTCTGCTGATGGCGAAACCGGATTTCCGCGTGATTATCGCCGGCGGTGAAGTGCGCACGCGCGATGGCGGCATCATGGGCGAAGCGACGCTGGACTTCATTTCGCAGTTCCGCCTTGATTACGGCATTCTCGGTATCAGCGGCATTGATATGGATGGTTCGCTGCTGGAGTTCGATTATCACGAAGTGCGCACCAAACGCGCCATTATCGAAAACTCACGCTGCGTGATGCTGGTGGTGGATCACTCGAAGTTTGGCCGCAATGCGATGGTCAACCTCGGCAATATGAGCCTGATTGACTACATGTATACCGATCAAAGCCCGCCGGCTAGCGTGCTGAAAGTGATTGAGCAGCACGAAGTTCATCTCGAATTGTGTTGATAGCGTGGTAAACGGTCGCCATGAATGGCGACCCTACAAAGGATTGAGTGCGTATTTATGCGCACCAGGTCGCCATGAATGGCGACCGTTCGATACCCAGCGTGCACGATTTTTTTCCTGGTACTGACATTTCCCTGTCGCTTTTTTCTGCGGCCCCAGCTTTACTTATCCTTTCACCTCTTGCGCTCGCCCCGGCTTTACCGTTAACGGACACGAAGGGATTGATATGTCGCAGCAAAAATTCAATAAAACACGTTTCGACGCCGCTCTTACCCGCCAATGGCAACATCTTGGACTCACTTCCGCTCAGCAAATGACACCGCACCAATGGTGGCAGGCGCTGAGCAGCGTGCTGGCAGAAATGCTGGCGACGCAGCCACCTGCGCCACCTAAACAAGGGCAGCGCCACGTCAACTATCTATCGATGGAGTTTCTGCTGGGGCGTTTGACCGGCAACAATTTGCTCAATCTTGGCTGGTATAACGAGGTGCAAGCCGCGCTGGCGGAACATCAGGTTGAGTTGAGCGAACTGCTGGAAGAGGAAGTGGATCCAGCACTCGGCAACGGCGGATTGGGGCGCTTGGCCGCCTGCTATATGGATTCAATGGCGACCGTCGGCCAGGCGGCGATGGGCCACGGCCTCAACTATCAATACGGCTTGTTTCGCCAGACGTTTGCCGATGGACAGCAGCAGGAAGCGCCGGATGACTGGCAGCGCGATCGCTATCCGTGGTTCCGCCATAACGCCGCGCTGGATGTGCAGGTTGGTCTCGGCGGCAAGGTCAAAGAGAATCACGATGGCAGCATCCTCTGGCGACCTAAAATTCACCTTAAAGGTGAAGCCTGGGATTTGCCGGTTGTCGGTTATCGCAACGGCATCACTTTGCCGCTGCGACTGTGGAAAGCCACTAGCGCGCAGCCGTTCGATCTCACCGCATTTAACAACGGCCAATTCCTGCAGGCTGAGCAGCAAGGCATCGAAGCCGACAAGCTGACCAAAGTGCTCTATCCCAATGATAATCATGCCGAAGGTAAGCGGCTGCGCCTGATGCAGCAATATTTCCAGTGCGCCTGCGCGGTAGGCGATATTCTGCGGCGTCATCATCTCGCCGGGCGCGCCATTCGCACTTTGCCTGATTTCGAAGTGATCCAGCTTAACGACACGCATCCCACCATCGCCATTCCGGAGATGCTGCGCGTGCTGCTGGATGAGCATCAATTGAGTTGGGACGATGCGTGGCACATCACCAGCCGCACCTTTGCGTATACCAATCACACGCTGATGCCGGAAGCGCTGGAGCGTTGGGATGAGAAGCTGGTGCGTGACCTGCTGCCGCGCCATATGTTGATTATCCGTGAGATTAATCGCCGCCTGAAAAAGGTGGTGAAGAAACAGTGGCCGGACGACAAAGCCACCTGGCAGAAGCTGGCGGTGGTGGCTGACGGTCAGGTTCGCATGGCGAATCTGTGCGTGGTGAGCTGTTTCGCCGTCAACGGCGTGGCGGCGCTGCACTCCGAGCTGGTGGTGAAAGATCTGTTCCCGGAATATCACCTGCTGTGGCCGAATAAATTCCATAACGTCACCAACGGCATTACGCCGCGCCGCTGGTTGAAACAATGCAATCCGCTGCTATCGACGCTGATCGATGACAGCTTGCAGGTTGAGTGGGCCAACGATCTTGATGCGCTGGCGTGGCTGGCACCTTTCGCCCGCAAGAAGGCGTTTCGTCAGCAGTTCCGCGACATCAAGCAGCAAAACAAGCAGCGCTTAACGCTCTACATCAAGCGCGTCACCGGCATTGATATCAATCCGGATGCACTGTTTGACGTACAGATTAAGCGGCTGCACGAGTACAAACGTCAGCACCTCAGTTTGCTGCATATGCTGCACTGCTATCGCCAGCTGCGCGATAACCCGGATAATCCCGACTTCGTGCCGCGCGTGTTCCTGTTTGGTGCCAAAGCCGCGCCCGGCTATTACCTCGCCAAAAATATCATCTATGCCATTAACAAAGTGGCGGAGGTGATCAACAACGATCCGCGCGTCGGCGATCGCCTCAAAGTGGTGTTTATCCCCGATTACCGCATCACCGCCGCAGAGCTGATGATTCCGGCCGCCGATCTCTCCGAGCAAATTTCTACCGCCGGTTATGAAGCTTCTGGCACCGGCAATATGAAGCTGGCGCTGAACGGCGCGTTAACCATTGGCACGCTGGACGGCGCCAACGTGGAGATTGCCGAAGCGGTGGGCGCGAAGAATATCTTTATCTTCGGTAACAGCGTGGACGAAGTGAAGGCGCTGAAGGCGGGCGGCTACAGCCCGAAAAAGCTGCGCAAACAGAATCCTTATCTGGATGGTTTGCTGAAGGAGCTGGAGAAGGGCAAGTTCAGCGACGGCGACAAGCACGCGTTTGACTTGATGCTGCAAAGCCTGACCAAAAATGGCGATCCCTGGCTGGTGCTGGCTGACTTTGATGCCTACATCGCCGCACAGCAGCAGGTGGAAGCGTTGTGGAAGAATCAGGAAGCCTGGACGCGTGCGGCTATTCTGAATACTGCTCATACCGGCCGTTTCAGTTCTGACCGCTCGATTCGCGATTACCAGCAGCGGATTTGGCAGGCGGCACGATAATCGATATTTCGGTCGCCATGAATGGCGACCCTACAAATTTCGGAGAAGCAATGACGCTTAACAAGCTGGATCAGGCGGCACAGGATGCCGGCATTTCGCTGCGCTTTATCAACGCTCACGGCGAGCTGGAAACCATCAGCGATGACACCAAACGCGCGCTGCTGGCGGTCATGGATACGCCAACCGGCAAAGCGCCACCGCTGCCGCCGGTGCAGGTCTTTGCCGCACGCAGCAAGCGCCAATTGACGCCACAAGGCAGCGGCACTTTTTCCTGGCAGCTACAAACCGAACAGGGCAAAAGCTTCAGCGGCGAGGTGCAAGGCGACGAACTACTGACATTGCCGCCGCGTCTATCGCAAGGTTATCACCAGCTCACGTTGCGCAAAGGCCGCCAGCAGTGGCAGACGCGCATTATCATCGCGCCGCGTCGTTGCTTTATCCCCGAATCCATCGAGCAAGGAGAGAAACTGTGGGGCGCGCTGGTGCAACTCTACACGCTGCGATCGGATGACAATTGGGGCATCGGTGACTTTGGCGATTTAGCGCAAATGCTGGAGAAGGTCGCCGATTATGGCGGTGATTTTGTCGGCCTCAATCCTTTGCATGCGCTTTATCCTGCACAGCCAGAAAATGCCAGTCCTTACAGCCCAACCTCGCGGCGCTGGCTCAACGTGTTGTATATCGACGTGAACCGGCTGGAGGATTTCCAGCACAGCGAAGCAGCGCAGCGTTGGTGGCAAATGGTGAAAACACGCCAGGCGCTGAAGCAAGCGCGCGCGGCCGAGTTTGTCGATTACAGCGCGGTGGCCGAACTGAAATTGACCGCGCTGCGCTTTGCGTGGCAGCGCTTTCAGTCTCGCGCCGCTGATGATGCTTCGTTCCAGCAATTTATCGTCGAGGGCGGCGATCATTTGCGTTATCAGGCGGCGTTTGATGGCATTCTCGCCGAGCGCAGCCAGCAACATCCCGATGAATGGGGCTGGGCAAACTGGCCGGAAGGCTGGCGCAATGCCTTGTTGCCGGAGGTGCAGCAATGGTGCGCGCAGCACGAGGATGAGATTCAATTCTGGAGTTGGTTGCAATGGGTGGCGCAAGAGCAGTTCGCCATCTGCTGCCAGATCAGCCAGCAACTTGGCATGGAAGTAGGACTATATCGCGACTTAGCGGTCGGCGTGGCGCAGGGCAGCGCGGAAACCTGGCAGGATCCGGAACTGTATAAACTCGGTGCATCCGTCGGCGCGCCGCCGGATCGTCTCGGTCCGCAGGGACAAAACTGGAGTTTGCCGCCGCTCGATCCGCATGTGATGCGCGCGCGCGGCTATCAGCCGTTTATCGATCTGCTGCGCGCCAATATGCGCGACTGCGGCGCCTTGCGTATCGATCACGTCATGGCATTGCTGCGTTTGTGGTGGATTCCCTACGGCGAAAGCGCCGATAAAGGCGCTTACGTGGCGTATCCGGTGCACGATCTGTTGGCGATCCTCGCGCTGGAAAGTCAGCGCCATCGCTGCATGGTGATCGGCGAAGATCTGGGGACGGTGCCGAAAGAGATCGTCAGCCTGCTGCGCAACAGCGGTATTTTCTCGTGGAAAGTGTTGTTCTTTGAGCAGCACGGCGATGGCAGTTACCGTCAGCCGCACGAGTATCCCGCGCAGTCGATTGCCAGCGCCAGTACCCATGATTTGCCGACGTTGGCGGGATTTTGGGGATTTAGGGATCTTTCTCTGGGGCACAAACTGGGCTTGTACAAAGAGAGCGTGTTGATTCCCTTGCTGGGACAAAGGGATAAGCAAAAACAGGCGCTATTGGATGCGCTGCATCAGATGAATACGTTGCCTGCGCGCCACAGCAAAGTGGCCAGCCGAGTGTCCTTCACGCCGGTGCTCAATCGCGGCTTCCACCGCTATCTGGCGCAAACAAACAGCGCATTACTGGGGCTGCAACCGGAAGATTGGCTGGCTATGTCCTCACCGGTCAATGTGCCTGGCACAGTGGATGAATATCCGAACTGGCGGCGCAAATTAAGCGTCACAATAGAAGAGATGTTTAGAGGAAAAGTGCCGGGCTTGCTAACTGCGGTAAATACCGGGCGCAGGAAGCGTTAGAGAACGCGCGGCAGCGTCGGGTCGCTGCCGCGTGCTAAATCAGTAGTACGAGTGTTCGCCGCGCTGGTGCTCGGTCAAATCACGCACGCCTTTTAGCTCAGGGAAGGCTGCCAGCAGCTCTTTCTCGATGCCATCTTTCAGCGTCACGTCGATCATCGAACAACCGTTGCAGCCACCGCCGAATTGCAGAATGGCGATGCCGTCATCGGTGATTTCCATCAGCGACACGCGACCGCCGTGGCCAGCCAGCTGCGGGTTAATCTGCGCCTGCAGCAGATATTCCACGCGTTCCACCATCGGCGCATCGTCAGAGACTTTACGCATTTTGGCGTTTGGCGCTTTCAGCGTCAGCTGCGAACCGAGGTTGTCGGTAACAAAGTCGATTTCTGCGTCATCGAGGTACGGTGCGCTCAGCTCATCAACATAGGCGGACAGTTTTTCGAACTTAAATTCGGTATCAGTCGCTTCTACTGCATCGGGTGGGCAGTAAGAAACACCGCATTCTGCGGTTGGCGTACCCGGATTAATGACGAATACGCGAATCTGAGTGCCATCTTCTTGTTTGGACAGCAATTTTGAGAAGTGCTCTTGCGCAGCATCAGTAATAACGATCATGGCGATTGCTCAATAGTTGACTAAATTACTTGGTTATAATACGCCCAACACCGACGCTCTACAAGGTACGGCACAGGCAACCAATGTGTACGCTGGCCGCGCCTTGCGCCAGCAGGATGCGGCTAATTTCCGCCACGGTACTTCCGGTCGTCACAACATCGTCGATAAGCAGGATATGGCGTCCGCGCACCGGCATTTCAAGGCGAAAGGCACCGCGCAGGTTCTTTTTGCGCGCGCTGGCGCTCAATGAGTGCTGTACCGCGCCGTGTCGTACACGCTTGACCCCTTCGCGATATTCACAGCACAGCCAGCGAGCCAGCGGTTTTGCCAGCAGCGCCGCCTGATTATAGCCGCGTTGCCAGGCGCGCCGACGATGCAGCGGTACGCTCAGCACCAAATCTACACGCGGCAGCCGGTAATCACGACGCATTGTTAACAATTTTAACAAAATCAGCCGCGCCAGCATCACTCTGAGTGCGGTTACGCGAGAAAACTTCAGCTGCTGCACCCAATCACTCAGCGGTGGCAGGTAATCGCTGACGCAGCTTAAGCTCTGCCACGGCGGCGGACGGCGCAGGCAGCGCCCGCACGGTTGCGTTCCACTGGCGGGTAAACCGCAGCACGGACAGAGTTCCGGCAGGCGCGGAATCTGCTGCACACAGCGGCTGCACAAACCGTGGCTGGCAATCTGTAGCGGCAGGCGGCATAGCCAACACAGTGCCGGGATTGGTAGCATAGCGACCTCCTTTTCACTTTTCCGGAGTGTAACCGATGAGTTCGCTTTACTGGCACACCACAGGCACGGGCGATCGCGATCTTGTGCTGCTGCACGGCTGGGGTTTGAACGCCGAAGTGTGGCAAAACATGATTCCGCGACTCAGCCCGCATTTTCGCCTGCATCTGGTGGATCTGCCGGGCTTTGGCCGCAGCCAGGGTTTTGGGCCGCTGACCTTAGCGGAAATGGCGCAACAGTTGTTGCCACAGTTACCCGATCGCGCGGTGCTGCTAGGCTGGTCGCTGGGTGGATTAGTTGCTAGCCAGCTGGCGTTAACCCAGCCGCAGCGCGTTGCAGCGCTGATCACGGTCGCCTCATCGCCGTGTTTTACCGCGCGTGATGAATGGCCGGGCATCAAACCTGAAACACTGCAAAATTTTCAACAGCAGCTCAGCACTGATTTCCAGCGCACTGTGGAGCGCTTTCTGGCACTGCAAACCATGGGCACGAAAAACGCACGACAGGATGCGCGTCAGTTGAAAGAGGTGGTTTTATCGCAGCCGATGCCGACGGTTGAGGTGCTGGAAGGGGGATTAGAGATTTTGCGTCAGGATGATCTTCGTGCCGCGCTCGACGATCTGCCGTTGCCGTTCCTGCGCATTTACGGCTATCTCGATGGGCTGGTGCCGCGTCGTATCGCAGAAGAACTGGATGCTCGCTGGTCAGATTCATCCTCAGTCGTGATGGAAAAAGCCGCGCATGCACCTTTCATTTCTCACCCGGATGAATTTACGCAGCTGATAATGGAGTTTACCGCAGCCACATAAACTGCCACGCAGCCAGCGTTAACGGCTGGCTGCCATCCAGCTTCTCCCCGCTAATCACATCCTGCACAAGCCGCGTCAGCGGTAACTGCGTTGTCACGTCATGGTGGCTGAGATTAAACACGCACAGCAAACCCTCTTCGCTATCCGGCTGATGGCGACGCAGCACCAGCAAGGTGTTCTCGCTCTCCAGCAGCGTCATCGGGTTATCCGGATGAAATGCGGATTGTCGCGTACGTAGCTGAATCAGTGCGCTGAGGCGTTCATATACCTGCTGACGTAGCGGGTTGCCGCCGCTGATCCACTGCTCCATCTCATGCAGATCATATTTCTGACGATTGATGGCGCGATTGTGACCGGCGGCGCGCACGCCGTCGTTATCGTTGCGCGAGCCAAGAATACTTTGGATGTAGATCGCCGGTACGCCGGGAAACGACAGCAGAATGGCGTGCGCCAGCAGAAAGCGACGCAGCCGCGTGTCATCGTCGTCGCCTTGCTGATTCAGCGCATCAAAATAGGTGACGTTGATTTCGTATGGGCTGGTGGTGCCATCAGCATTGTTCTTGTACGAGACCAGCGCGCCTTCCAGCGCTAAATCGCGCACCAGCGCCACAATCTCCACTTCCGACAAAATGCCGCGTGCCGGATTCAGTCCAATGCCGTCGTGCGAGGCAAGAAAGTTAAAGAAAGTCGTGGTGCCGCCGCCCAAATCCAGCGTGCTGGCCCACTGACGCAGCGCACGCGCCGATCCGGAATGAATGGCGTGCAGCACCAGCGGCGGCAGCGAAAACTGATACACCATTTGCGCTTCATCTTTGCCGTTGCCGAAATAGCTGATGTTGTCTTTATGCGGCACGTTGGTTTCGGTAACGAGCACCGTGCCGGGTGCGACTTCATTGGCGATGGCGCGAAACAGCTTCACCAGCTGATGCGTTTTCGGCAGGTGAATGCAGTTGGTGCCCGGCGTTTTCCACATGTAGCCGACTGCGTCGAGCCGCACATAATCCGCGCCTTTGATCAGGTAATCGAGCAGCACATCGACCATGCGAATCAGCACTTCCGGATTGCCGAAGTTGAGGTCGATTTGGTCGGCGCTGAAGGTGGTCCAGATATAGCGTGTTTCGCCGTTGGCCATTGCAAACGGCGTGAGCAGCGGCGAGGTGCGTGGACGCGTCACCGCGCTGAGATCGGTAGCCGGCGGCATGCTGATAAAGAAATCATCCCAACCGGGATCCAGCGCCAGAAAGTGCTGAAACCAGCGGCTGTGCGCCGACATGTGATTGCAGACAAAATCGAACATCAGGCGAGTTTCGCTGTGCAGCGCGCTGATTTGCTGCCAGTCGCCGCAGATCGGATTGACCTGGTGATAATCGATAACCGAGAAACCATCGTCCGAAGAGTAGGGAAAAAATGGCAACAGATGCACCAGGCTGAAAGTGGATTGCAGATGCTGCTGATAAAAACGCGAGAAGCTGGCGAGGGTTGGCTGTTCGGGTTCACGGAACTGATCGGCGTAAGTGATCAGCACCACATCTTTCTCATCCCAGTGCGCCTTGCGCGGCAGCTTTACCGTATCGCGCGCGGCACGAATGTGCGAAAGCAGGCGTTCACGTGCCGCGAGCGGAAAGCTGCCGTGATAAATCTCATCGATTAAGGCGTTGATAATATCCATTGGATCGCAGGGCCACGCGGCAGGTCATTTTTTCAAAGCGTAGATGGACGAGCAGATTTATCAAGGCGGTATGCGCGCGGAGACGGGATGTCTCCGCGCGTGTTTAAGGCAGGAACTTAACGTTTTTTGAAGGCGGCGGCGAGCGCATCACCCATGGCGCTGTTGCCCGCCGGAGCGCTGGCCGGTTTGCCACGGCCTTTGTTGTTGGCTGCCGGGCGAGCGTTTTCTTTGCCCGCGCTGCGGTTGCCGCCACGCGCATTGCTTTCGCCCGGCTGCTCGTCCAGACGCATGGTGAGCGCAATACGCTTACGCTGCATATCCACTTCCATCACCTTCACTTTGACGATATCGCCGGCCTTCACCACCTGATGAGGATCTTCAACGAACTTGTCGGAAAGGGAAGAGATGTGCACCAAACCATCCTGATGCACGCCGATATCAACGAAAGCACCGAAGTTGGTAACGTTGGTGACGGCGCCTTCCAGCACCATGCCCGGCAGCAGATCGTTAAGCGTTTCCACGCCTTCAGCAAATTGCGCGGTTTTAAACTCAGGACGCGGATCGCGGCCCGGCTTTTCCAGCTCTTTGATGATGTCTGTGACCGTTGGCAAGCCGAAGCGCTCATCGGTGAAGTCGCGTGCATTCAAATCGCGCAGACCGCCTGGATTGCCCATCAACTCATTCAGCGCCTGCTCGGTGGCGGCCAGAATGCGCTCGACCAGCGGATAGGCTTCCGGGTGCACGGTTGAGGCATCCAGCGGGTTATCGCCGTGGTTGATGCGCAGGAAGCCCGCGCACTGCTCAAAGGCTTTTGGCCCGAGGCGGCTCACCTTCAGCAGTTGCTGACGGTTCTGGAAGCGGCCATTTTCATCGCGCCAGCTGACAATATTCTGCGCCATCATGCGGGTTAAACCGGCCACGCGGGTGAGCAGCGCCACAGATGCGGTGTTGAGATCGACACCGACGGCGTTTACGCAGTCTTCCACCACCGCATCCAGCTTCTTCGCCAGCTGGCTTTGGCTGACGTCGTGCTGATATTGGCCTACGCCGATCGATTTCGGGTCGATTTTAACCAGCTCGGCGAGCGGGTCCTGCAGGCGACGTGCGATGGAAACCGCGCCACGAATTGAAACGTCGAGATCCGGGAACTCCAGCGCCGCTAGCTCGGATGCCGAATAGACCGATGCACCGGCTTCGCTGACAATTACTTTCTGCGCGTTGATCTGCGGGAACTGCTTCTGCACGTCGAGGAAGAAACGCTCGGTTTCGCGCGAGGCGGTGCCGTTACCAATCGCCACCAGTTCAACCTGATGTTTAGCGCACAACGCCGCCACGGCGGTGGCCGCTTTCGCTGCCTGGCCGGTGTGCGGGTAAATGGTATCAGTCGCGACCAGCTTGCCGGTGGCATCCACCACGGCAACTTTCACACCGGTACGCAAGCCCGGATCGAGGCCCATGGTGGCGCGCATGCCGGCAGGAGCGGCCATCAGCAGATCGTGCAGGTTACGGGCAAACACGTTGATGGCTTCATCTTCGGCGCGTTCACGAATGGTGCCCATCAATTCGGTTTCGAGGTGCAGCAGCACTTTGATGCGCCAGGTCCAGCTCACCACCGCTTTACGCCAGCTATCCGCCGGCGCGTTATTCAGGCGCAGCTTGAGGTGTTCGGCGATCAGCGTTTCGCCATAGCTTTCACGCGGGGCTTCGTCGAACTGCGGATCGGCATTCAGCGACAGCTGCAGCACGCCTTCGTTGCGGCCACGGAACATCGCCAGCGCACGGTGCGACGGTACGCCGCTCAGCGCTTCGTGGTGATCGAAGTAGTCGCGGAATTTCGCGCCTTCTTCCTCTTTACCTTCCACCACGCGTGCTACCACATGCGCGTTCTTCCACAGATATTCACGCACTTTCGCCAGCAGCGTAGCGTCTTCGGCAAAGCGCTCCATCAGGATGTAGCGCGCGCCATCCAGCGCAGCGCGCACGTCGGCGACACCTTTGTCGGCATCAACGTAGCCAGCGGCCAGCTGCTCGGGATCCTGCGATGGGTCCTGCCACAGCGTGTCGGCCAGCGGTTCCAGACCGGCTTCAATACCGATCTGTCCGCGCGTACGGCGCTTCTGTTTGTACGGCAGGTAAAGGTCTTCCAGCTCGGTTTTATTCAGCGTGCTGTTGATGGCGGTGGCGAGTTCAGGCGTGAGTTTGCCCTGTTCGTCGATGGATTTCAGAATCGACTGGCGACGATCGTCCAGCTCGCGCAGGTAACTCAGACGGCTCTCCAGCAAACGCAGCTGGGTGTCGTCGAGTCCACCGGTCACTTCCTTACGATAACGTGCGATAAACGGCACGGTGTTCCCTTCATCAAGTAAGCGAACGGCAGCATCAACCTGGTCGGCGCGTGCCTTCAGCTCACCTGCGATAATCTGGCTCAGTGAATCTTTCATCATCATTAACAATGCTTACACAGGGTTGGAAATAGCGGACAGTTATACGGAATGAGGCCGAAAATTGCCAGCCAGTGGCCCGCGAATCCGTCTTTTTCTGAATGCAGCGCGCGCAATCTTGCTGATGGTCAATCGGTCGCTTATTGTTAGCCTCTTTGCTGCGAAGAACCACCGTCACCACGAGTTGAAGTCATGAAAACCCAACTGATTACCCGCGAAGGCTATAACAAGCTGCGTGCCGAACACGACCATTTGTGGAATGAAAAGCGTCCGGAAGTGACCAAAATTGTCTCATGGGCGGCCAGCCTCGGCGATCGTTCGGAAAACGCCGATTACACCTACAACAAACGTCTGCTGCGCCAGATCGATCGCCGGGTGCGCTATCTGCGCAAATGCCTCGCCGATCTGAAAATTGTTGATTACGCGCCGCAGCAGGAGGGCAAAGTGTTTTTCGGTGCCTGGGTACAAGTGGAGAATGAGCAGGGCGACGTGAAGCGTTTCCGCATTGTTGGCCCGGATGAAATTTATGGCGAGACCATGAAAGAGTACATCTCAATCGATTCGCCGATGGCGCGCGCGCTGATCAAGAAAGAAGTGGATGACGAAGTGGTGGTCAACACGCCGGAAGGGCAGAAGTTGTGGTTCGTTAACAGCATTGAATATGTGAAAGAGACGTCGTAGCGGGTCGCGATGAATGGTTAGTTAAGGGTGAAGCGGTCGCCATGAATGGCGACCCTACGGGCATTATTTACCTGGCGTGGTCGCGGTGGTGGTTGATGTGCTGCTGCCACCTTTATCGCCGCCGCCCATGGTTGCCAGCGCCACGCCGAGCAGTGCGCCTACAGCGCCAACACCGATCGCGTCTGAGTTACCTTTCGCCGTGGTGGATGCCTGCGCGCCAGCCGCTTCGCCCGCGCTGGTGGCCGCCTGAACCTGAGTGAAGCTGGTCAGTACCAGTGCGCCCAGCAGAATTACCGTTTTTTTCATTTTTCTCTCTCCACATGAACTCAATAACAGCAGGTACGAATCCAGTGTCGGAGATCGTGGGAATGGAGGAAAGAGGAGATTACTGATTGATTTGTAGGAATTAATTTAACGTTGGCCTTGTTTTTCAGCGCTCGGGAATTGTTCCGAAAACAGATGCGCACTCCCGATGAGAAATGCCCTATTTTATGCTGCCATCACCACAACTCAGGCCTATTCTTCACCATCACCTTAAGCCAAATCGCTCTGAACGCCTCTCTGGTAGCGGGATTTTTTGTCATGAACCAGTAACAGAAAGAAAACGCGGCAAATTTTCAGATAAGCGCTAAGCGGCTTGAAAGCACAGATAAAAAACGCGAAGCGAAGCGCATTTCAGGGCTAAAAATAAATATAAGCTGCTGTTTAATATGCTTTGTAACAATTTCGGCTAGAATATAAACCATTAATGACTGTCACACTGAGGCCTCTTTTTTTAACAATATTGGCTCAGGCAATGGCGCCTTTGGGAGTTGAACATGCAAGAGAACTACAAAATTCTGGTCGTCGATGATGATATGCGTTTGCGTGCGTTGCTGGAGCGCTATCTCACCGAGCAGGGCTTTCAGGTGCGTAGCGTTGCCAACGCCGAGCAGATGGATCGTCTGTTAACCCGCGAATCCTTCCACTTGATGGTGCTTGATTTGATGTTGCCGGGCGAAGATGGTTTGTCTATCTGCCGCCGTTTGCGCAGTCAAAGCAACCCGATGCCGATCATCATGGTCACCGCGAAAGGCGAGGAAGTGGATCGTATCGTCGGTCTGGAAATCGGTGCGGATGACTACATTCCAAAACCGTTTAACCCGCGTGAGTTGCTGGCGCGTATTCGTGCCGTACTGCGTCGTCAGGCCAATGAGCTGCCAGGCGCGCCATCGCAGGAAGAAGCGGTTATCGCTTTCGGTAAGTTCAAACTGAACCTCGGCACCCGCGAGATGTTCCGTGAAGATGAGCCAATGCCGCTGACCAGCGGTGAGTTTGCCGTGCTGAAAGCGCTGGTGAGCCATCCACGTGAGCCGCTGTCACGCGATAAGCTGATGAACCTAGCGCGTGGCCGTGAATATAGCGCCATGGAACGCTCCATCGACGTGCAGATTTCGCGTCTGCGCCGCATGGTGGAAGAAGATCCGGCGCATCCACGTTACATTCAGACCGTTTGGGGTCTTGGCTACGTATTCGTTCCGGACGGCAGCAAAGCATGAGGCGATTGCGCTTCTCACCCCGCAGTTCGTTTGCCCGCACCTTGTTATTGATTGTTACCTTGCTGTTCGTCAGCCTGGTAACAACCTATTTGGTGGTGCTCAATTTCGCCATTCTTCCCAGCTTGCAGCAGTTCAATAAGGTCCTCGCGTACGAAGTCCGTATGTTGATGACCGATCGGCTGCAGCTGGAAGATGGAACTCAGTTGGAAGTGCCGCCGGCCTTCCGACGCGAAATTTATCGTGAGCTGGGCATCTCGTTGTATACCAACGCGGCGGCGGAAGAGAGCGGTTTGCGCTGGGCGCAACATTACGAATTCCTCAGTGAGCAGATGGGCCAGCAGCTGGGCGGTCCCACCGATGTCCGTGTCGAGGTGAATAAAAACTCGCCGGTGGTGTGGCTGAAAACCTGGCTGTCGCCAGATATCTGGGTGCGCGTACCGCTCACCGAAATTCATCAGGGCGACTTCTCACCGCTGTTCCGCTACACGCTGGCGATTATGCTGCTGGCGATTGGCGGCGCCTGGTTGTTTATCCGCATCCAGAACCGACCCTTGGTGGATTTGGAGCATGCGGCGTTACAGGTCGGTAAAGGCATTATTCCGCCGCCGCTGCGTGAATACGGCGCGTCGGAAGTGCGTTCGGTGACGCGGGCGTTTAACCAGATGGCGGCCGGTGTGAAGCAGTTGGCCGACGATCGTACCTTGTTGATGGCGGGTGTCAGCCATGACTTGCGTACGCCGCTGACGCGTATTCGTCTCGCCACCGAGATGATGGGCGAGCAGGATGGTTATCTGGCGGAGTCGATCAACAAAGATATCGAAGAGTGCAACGCGATCATCGAGCAGTTCATCGATTATCTGCGCACCGGTCAGGAGATGCAGACCGAGCGCGCCGATCTGAACAGCGTGCTGGGCGAAGTGGTGGCGGCAGAGAGCGGCTACGAGCGCGAGATCGAGAACGCGGTGATGTCCGAGGATTTGATGCTGGATATCAACCCGCTATCGATTAAGCGCGCGCTGGCGAATCTGGTGGTCAATGCGGCGCGTTATGGCAACGGATGGATTAAGGTCAGCAGCGGCAAGGAGCTGAACCGCGCATGGTTCCAGGTGGAAGATGATGGTCCGGGCATTAAGCCGGATCAGCTACAGCATCTGTTCCAGCCGTTTGTGCGCGGCGACAGCGCGCGCAGCACCAGCGGCACCGGCCTCGGTTTGGCGATTGTGCAGCGTATTATCGACGCGCATGAAGGTTCGCTGGAGATTGGTGATAGCGACCGCGGCGGATTGCGGATTCGTGCCTGGTTGCCGATTCCGGAAGGTAATAGCAGTACGGCGGTGGTGAGTATTAATCACAGTTCGTGATAGCAGGCTTTATTGTGGTAGATAACCAGGTGGGCATAAATGCCCACCTTACAAAATCTGATGGGCACAAATGCCCCATCAGATTTTAACTTACAACTGCGGACCCGCCTGCACCAACGCCTTCCCGGCGTCGTTATCCGTATACTTCTCAAAGTTCGTAATAAAGCGATGCGCCAGATCCTGCGCGGCTTGCTGCCAGGCCGCTTCTGTTGGCCAGCTGCGGCGCGGATCGAGAATCGCGCTATCCACCTGCGGCAGAACTTTAGGCATCTGCAGGTTGAACACCGGCAAAGTTTCAGTCTCAACCTCATCCAGCTCACCGGCCAGAATCGCGTTGATAATGGCGCGCGTGTCTTTCAGCGAAATGCGCTTACCACTGCCGTTCCAGCCAGTATTCACCAGATACGCCTGTGCACCTGCCGCTTCCATCCGCTTCACCAGCACGTCGGAATATTGCGTTGGGTGCAGCGTCAGGAACGCCGCGCCGAAACAGGCTGAGAAGGTTGGCGTTGGCTGCGTAACGCCGCGCTCGGTACCGGCCAGTTTGGCGGTAAAGCCAGACAGGAAGTGATATTGCGTCTGTTCCGGCGTTAAGCGTGAAACCGGCGGCAGTACGCCAAAGGCATCAGCGGTGAGGAAAATCACTCGCTTGGCATGGCCCGCTTTTGACACCGGCTGCACGATGTTTTCGATATGCTCAATCGGATACGAGACGCGGGTGTTCTCGGTCTTGCTGCCGTCAGCATAATCAACAGTGCCATCGGCGCGCACCACCACGTTTTCCAGCAGCGCATCGCGACGAATCGCGCGGTAGATTTCCGGCTCCGCCTGCTCAGACAAGTTGATGGTTTTGGCGTAGCAGCCACCTTCAAAGTTGAACACGCCATCGTCATCCCAGCCGTGTTCATCATCGCCAATCAGCTGGCGATCCGGATCGGTGGACAAAGTGGTTTTGCCGGTACCGGACAGGCCGAAGAACACCGCCACATCGCCCGCTTTACCGACGTTAGCCGAACAGTGCATCGAAGCGATGCCTTTCAGCGGCAGCAGGTAATTCATGATGGCGAACAGACCTTTCTTCATCTCGCCGCCGTACCAGGTGCCGCCAATCAGCTGCATGCGTTCGGTCAGGTTGAAGGCGACGAAGTTCTCGGAGTGCAGACCTTGCGCCTGCCAGTCTGGATTAGTGCACTGCGCGGCATTCATCACCACGAAATCCGGTTTGAAGTCAGCCAGTTCGGCTTCGCTCGGGCGGATAAACATGTTTTTTACGAAGTGTGCCTGCCACGCCACTTCCATCACGAAGCGCACGCTGAGGCGCGTGTCGGGATTGGCACCGCAGAACGCATCAATCACAAACAGACGCTTGCCGGAAAGCTGCTGGGTGCAGCGATCTTTTAACGCCTGCCAGGTTTCCTGTGACAGCGGCTGGTTATCATTTTTGCCGTTGCCGACATCGTTCCACCACAGCGTGTCGCGCGTGGTGTCATCCCGAACGATGTACTTATCTTTTGGCGAGCGACCCGTGAAGATGCCGGTATCCACGGCAATAGCACCGCTCTGCGTCAGAATGCCTCGCGCATAACCTTCCAGCTCTGGGCGAGTTTCTTCCTGAAACAGGGTGTCGAAATCAGGGTTGTACACCACTTCAGTGGTGCCGCTGATGCCCATAGAGGCGAGGTCTTGCGATGTCAGGCCGTTAACGCGCATGTGACTGCTCCTTTAATCGGTATCTGTTACTGCATATTTTTTATGGGGTGATTCTGCTGCCTGCCTGCATAGCCACGCAGGGCAGATCGCGCGCAGTGTACTCTTCTGAGCACGGCGGAAAAGAGAAGATAGTCAGAAATGCGAGCTGGAACGTGACAAGTAGAGAAATCTGCCACTTATGAAACTAAAGTCAGCGTTATTTAGCTAATAACCGTGATAAATGATAGGGATACGTTCAGCAGGAAAGCGGGCGGATGAACCGCCCGGCAGGTGATTAATGCACTTGATCGCTGTTGTTGGTTGGCGCGTTGCGAAGGGCGGCAATATCTACCGCATCGAACACGTAATGCGAATTGCAATAGTCGCAATTCATGTCGATTTCGCCATCCTCTTCGAGTATTTCGTTTACTTCTTCCACTGGTAGCGTGCTCAGCACTTCGCCACAGCGCTCGCGTGAACAGGTGCACTTAAAGCTCACCGGCGTTGGGTCAAACACCGTGGCTTCTTCCTGATGGTACAGACGCCACAATACGTCGGTCGCTGGCAATTCGATCAACTCTTCGCCTTTCACGGTTTCCGTCAGCGTAGCGAGGTGATTGAAATCATCGAGGCTCGACTCTTGCGCAGGCAACACTTGCAGCAGAATACCGGCTGCGCCTTTGTCGCTGGTGCGGATAAACAGGCGCGTTGGCAGCTGCTCAGAACGCATGAAATAATCTTCCAGACAACCCGCCAGCGTATCCGCTTCCAGGCCAACCACGCCTTGATAGCGCTCGCCTTTCTCTGGCGAGATGGTGATCACCAGATAGCCGTTGCCGACCATCTCTTTCAGGCTGCTGCCCGGTGCGATCTCCGCGTCTTCTTGCACGCGCGCCACGCCACGCAACTCCTGACGGTTATTACCGTTGATCACCGCCAGCGTCAGCGGACCGTCGCCCTGCAACTGCACCGTGATATCACCGTCAAACTTCAGCGTTGCCGTCAGCAGGCTGGTGGCCACCAGCAGCTCGCCCAGCAAGGTTTTTACCGGCTCAACGTAGTCGTGATTTTCGACGATTTCACGCCAGGTTTCGGTCACATTTACCAGCTGGCCGCGCACGGCGACGTTTTCGAACAGGTAACGGTGCAGTTGATCGTTTGTAGACATAGTGTTTCTCTCGTTGGGGCGCGTTATTTATCGCCCGACAATTTAAATTTCATCAGATCGCGGCGCTCTTTCTTATCCGGGCGACGATCGGGGTGCGGCATGGTTAGTGAATTCATCTTGCGTGCCAGCGCAGTTTTCTCGCGCTTGTCGATGCTGGCGGCGGTTTCGGCATACAGCGCCTGGGCTTCGCTGGCCGGGCGGCGCTGATCGGTCACTGCGGTGATCACCACCGTGCGCTCATCGTTGCCCTGACGCAGCGTTAATTCGGCATTCAACTCCACCAGTTTGCTTGGCTTGCTGCGCTGGCCGTTGTAATGCACTTTACCGCCTTCCACCATTTCACGTGCCAGCGCACGGGTTTTATAGAAGCGCGCGGCCCACAGCCATTTATCGAGGCGCACGCCTTCGCTCACTTTCTCTTTCATGGTATTGCGGCTCCTGCTTTAACGCAGCGTCTCGCACAATTGACGATAATCGCCTACCGCCGGATGACGCTGGAAAGATTGATCGGGCCGACCGGAATCCGGATTGCTGACGCCTAAGCACCAGCGAATGCCCCAACTTGTCGCTGCATCCAGAATCGCTTCGCTGTCATCAATGAATAGCGTGCGCGCGCTGTCAAACGCAGTATGTTGCTGAACGGCCTGCCAGAGACGCGGATCCTCTTTCGGATATCCAAAGGTATGGGTGGAAAGTAATAAATCAAGGTGGGCAGCTAATCCGGTCTGCTCCAGTTTCACATCCAGATTGTAGGGATGCGCATTGGTCAGCAGAATGGTGCGTTTACCTGCGGCACGCAGCGCCTGCAACAGCGGCAGCGTATCTTCACGCATTGCCGCGCGGTGGCGCTTCTCCCACGTCATGGCGCGAATATCCAGCGCCAGCTCCTGCGACCAGTAATCGAGACAATACCAGTTTAGCGTATGCATCACGGCCTGATACTTCTGCTCAATCAGCTGATGCGCTTCGCCCAGCGTGATGGCGCGTTCGCGGCTCAAGGTTTCCGGAACATGTTCCAGCCAGAAGTGACGGTCGAAGGCGAGATCGAGCAAGGTGCCGTCCATATCCAGCAGCACGGTATCAATCTCTGACCAGTTAAGCGTAACCTGCATTTTCTTTCTCGCCGCAAAAAAGTGGGCGACAGGGTAGCACAGAAGGGAAGGGCTCAGAACAGCGAGCGCACGCTCTGCATAGTGTTCAGATTGTGGTTGAAGCACTTATCGTAATACTGCTGAATTTCCGCCATGCGCAGGCGATTACGATGAATACGACGCAGCGCCAGCAAGCCGTTTATCACCGCGCTGGCAATCAGCACCAGCATCAACAGCGCGGTGCCCAAATAGCGCCACTGCGCCATGGCATCCGGCTCGTTATGCAACGCGATATGGCGTGTGCCGTTGGCATCGGTAGTAATGCTGGTGATGATACCGCTGGCGGCGAACGGCGTGTGCAGCAGCATGCCGGACATGCGTTGCAGTTCGCGCCATTGTGAAGGTGCATCAAGATCAAACAGCGCGACCGATGGCTGCGGCTGCGTCACCATCTGACGACCTTCATCACTGATAATCAGGAAGCCACCCGGCGGCGGGCTGTTGAGGTTTTCCGCCGCGCGACGCGTTTCACGCGCGAAGAAGCTGGACGTGGCGGTGTTCACCAGGTTTTCCAGCGCTTCGGCACTCACCGGACGCAGCAGCACGTTCATGCCATTCAGCTTGCCGGAATCCGCTCGGTGAATCAGTGAATCCCAATCTTTAGCGTTGCCGAGATTCACCAGCGCATTTTTCAGGCGTACACAATCCTGCTGCTGGCTGCATAGATCCTGAGTTTTCAGTACCAAATCGGAGAAATCATCCAGCAGAATCATGCCGGATTTCTGAATCGCCGAGGCCAGCTGCGGGTTGAGTTTGGGATCGGTGTTAGTTTCCGGATGCAGCTGGCGCGTAGTGGTATCGAGCAGCGCGGAGGCTTTATCGATGATATCCGATTGCGGCTGTGGCAGCGGCGCGGCGTTATTCCAGTAAATTGCTGAGCAGTCGAACGGCATATAAGCGTAGCTGCGATTGCTTTGGTAATTGCCCGGCACCGAACACATGCCGGTGCCAGCCACTTTCAGGCTATCGCCGATGTGCAGCGGCAGCGCATTCAACTTATCCACGCTATTCACTTCAATGCTTTCGGTGCCTTTGACCCACGCAAGGCTGAGCTTGATCGGCATGCTGAGAGGAATCCAGGTGAACAGCATCACCAGCACCAGCAGCGAACCGCATGCCAGCACCAGATTTTTACGCCAGCGCTGCACCGGGAAATTACGCACTTCATCCTGCAGCGACAGGAAGCGACCCTGACGCACCACTTGACGATTGAGATACATCTCGACGTCGGTGGTCTGGCCTAAATCATGCGCCACATACGGCTGCCAGTGCGCGGGATAGATTAAATCGATAATACCCAGCGAGATGTTGCTCTGCTCCTGATTGGATTCACCAAACAGGCCCCAGCGCTTAGGCGCGCCGCGCAGGCAATGCACATCACGTAAGCCTTTGGCGCCAGGGAAGCGATAGAGGAACCACAGGCTGACGGCGATCATCAGGCAGCCGAGCAGGGCAATCCAACCCATCAGGCTGCCGGGCAGCACCAGACTCAGGAAGAACAGCAGGAAAGCGAAACAGATGGCGACCGCTTCGCGCGTGCCGTCGGCGCGTGACAGTTGATACTCTTCCGAGGTCTCTTTGCGTACCTGCAGCAACTCAACGTTTTCGCTCTCTTCTTTGCGAATCGATGCGTTGGTGGACATCGGACGCACCAGCGGCGGCAGCGCCGGTTGTTCCACGGCGTAATTCACCAGCGAATGTCCGTTGAGTGAAATCACCAGCGGCAGCGTTTGCGTGCGGATCAGCTCTACGTAGTTCTCTTCGGCGATGTACTGTTCCCACAGCGGCGGCAGATGCACTTCGACTTCGTCGAGATAGTAGCGCCATTTCTGCGGATCGTCGGTGGAGAGGCCATAGCGGGTAATGGAACGGGTGACAGGGTAAACATTGTTGCTTTGCGCGGTGAGCGTCAGCGCTTCAGGTTCGCGCGACTTCTTTGCCGAGCGTGCGCTGCTGTGTTGCTGCTGTTTGGCGATGAGCGCGATGTACTTTTCAACAGCGGTGCGTTCTTCGTCGGTGAGCTTGCGATTAGGCGGACTGATAAACGGCAGCGGTTTCGCCAACGGCGGACGATGCCGCATAGCGTACCAATAGCCGATACCTGCTAAGAGGGAACAGGCGAGCATGACAGCCAGAATGACAATGTAAGTGCTCATGCTTTGCTCAATCCAGCCAAAAAACTGCCTTCACGTTAACGATTTACTCCCGGTGAATCCATCAATACAAGTCAATTTTGGCGAGCAGATGTCATTCTGACAAGGGAAAAGTCAGATAAAATAACGCGCAAAATCATTTAATTATAGTTTGTTAGATTATTCCTCAACGGGATGTTAACCAGACATGACTCAATTAAATATCGGTATTTTCTGAATTTAACAATACACCGTTGACTTATTGTGAATTTTTAATTGCATAGATAACAAGAAGTTGTTAGCAGCCGTAAGTGAATGTGTGTCACCATAGTTTACTTACGCTGCGTGTCGCACAATAGTTCTGGCTTCGGTATGCTGGCGTCATCACGTTTCACAGGGTTGTGCTAAGTTTGAGGCTGATATGAAAACCCCAATGAAAAAACCTGACATCCTCAATGTGGCAGCGGTGGCCCGCTCCCGCCTGTTCACTATCGAAGCGGTCGATCTCGCTTTCAGTAATGGCGCGCGCCGCGTCTATGAACGCATGAAACCTTCCGATCGTGAAGCGGTGATGATTGTGCCGATTATTGGCGATGACGTGATCCTGATTCAGGAGTACGCCGTCGGTCTGGAAAGTTACGAACTGGGCTTTCCGAAAGGGCTGATCGATCCCGGCGAAAGCGCCTTTGAAGCGGCCGATCGCGAACTGAAAGAAGAAGCGGGATTTGGTGCCACCAAGCTGGAAGCGCTGGGCAAGCTGACCATGGCACCCTCATATTTCTCCAGCAAGATGAATATTGTAGTGGCGGAAGGGTTGTACGAAGAGAAACTGGAAGGTGATGAGCCGGAGCCGCTAATCGTCCATCGTTGGCCGCTGAATAATCTGCTGGCGCTGCTGGAGGAACCGGACTTCCGCGAAGCGCGTAACGTCAGTGCGCTGTTTATGGTGCGCGAGTGGCTGGTGAAGCAGGGCCGTTTAAGCTACTAAATTTCATCATGGTATAAAAAAGAAAGCCGGCAAATTTGCCGGCTTTTTTGATCAGAACAGTTCGTGGCTTTGGCCGTTGTCCATGATGGTGGTGCCCACATCATGCACCGAATACTCCGTTGGCTGCGTGCCGTTGATGAAGTACTCCTGACGCGAGTTGCCGCCATTGGCCAACTTGCCGGTGCCGCGATCGATGTTAACGGTGACCACGCCATCTGGCGGTGTCAGCGGCTGCACCGGCACGCCTTCCAGCGCGGATTTCATATAGTCATCCCACGCTGGCTGTGCACTCTTCGCGCCGCCTTCGTAACCGGAGATCTGATCCGGAATCGCGCCTGACATGGTTGAGCGACCCAGCGCGCGTGAATCATCGAAACCAATCCACACCGACGTCACCACGCCCGGACCGTAACCGGAGAACCACGCATCTTTCGAGCTGTTGGTGGTACCGGTTTTGCCGCCGATATCATTACGCTTCAGGTCACGACCGGCACGCCAGCCCGTTCCCATCCAGCCTGGTTCGCCGAAGATGTTGGTGTTCAGCGCGCTCTTGATCAGGAATGACAGCGGCGTGTTGATCACGTGCGGGGCATACTGCTGCTCGCCACCCGGCTGCGGTTGGGCAGGAACTTGCTCCAGCTCCGGCTGCGGCACGGTTTGGTTCTGCGATTGATCGGAGGTCGCGACATTCTCGACGCTCTCTTCGTTCAGCGCGACCGACTTTTTGGTATCGCCATAGATCACCGGCAAGTTGCACTGCGGACAGGCAATCTTCGGTTTCTCTTCAAAGATCACGCCGCCTTGTTCGTTCTCAATCTTAGTGATGAAGTACGGGTCGACCAGGAAGCCGCCGTTCGCCATCACCGCGTAGCCACGAACCACCTGCATTGGGGTAAAGGACGCGGCGCCTAACGCTAACGATTCGGTATGCACGATGTTCTGCGCCGGGAAGCCGAAACGCTGCAGATATTCCGCCGCGTAATCCACGCCCATCGCACGCATCGCACGCACCATCACCACGTTTTTCGACTCGCCTAAGCCCTGACGCAAACGGATTGGACCCGCATAAGTAGGCGGTGAGTTCTTCGGACGCCAATCGGCACCTGCACCGGCATCCCAGCGCGAAATCGGTACGTCATTGAGAATCGATGCCAGGGTTAAACCGCGATCCATCGCTGCGGTATACAGGAATGGCTTGATGTTGGAGCCCACCTGGCGCAGCGCCTGGGTCGCGCGGTTGAACATGCTCTGGTTGAAGTCGAAGCCGCCGACCAGCGCGCGAACCGCACCATCTTCTGGATTGAGTGACACCAGCGCGGAGTTCACCGCCGGAACCTGGCCGAGCCACCAATCATCATTCACTTTACGCACCCAAATCTGCTGACCAGCTTGCAGCACCTGCGTCACGCTACGTGGCGTAGGGCCTTGCAGCGTGTCAGATTTGTAAGCACGCGCCCAGCGCACGCCCGCCATATTCAGCGTGACGCTGCTGCCATCTTTCAGCATTGCCGTGGCTTGATCGGCGCTGGCGCTGGTGATCACCGCAGCATTCAGCGGTCCGTAAGTCGGCAGATTTTTCAGCGCGTTCTGGATGCGGGTTTGATCCCAGCTCGCTTCGCCCACTTTCCACAGTACGTTGGTCGGGCCGCGATAACCGTGGCGCATGTCGTACGCCATCACATTGTTACGCACCGCCTGCTGCGCAGCTTCCTGCAGATGGCGAGTAACGGTGGTGTAAACCTTGTAGCCATCTTCATAAGCGCTGTCGCCGTAACGCTTCACCATCTCCTGACGCACCATTTCACTTAAGTATGGTGCAGAGAAAGCGATTTCCGGGCCGTGATAGCTGGCCGCCAGCGGCGTGTTACGCGCGTCGTTATATTGCTGCTGCGTGATGTAGTTTTGGTCCAGCATACGCGCCAGCACCACATTACGACGCGCCAGCGCACGCGTATGAGAGTAGAGCGGGTTGAAGGTCGAAGGGGCTTTCGGCAATCCTGCAATCATCGCCATTTCACTCAGCGACAGTTGATCAATAGGTTTACCAAAGTAGACCTGCGCCGCCGCGCCCACGCCGTACGCGCGATAGCCGAGATAAATCTTGTTGAGATAGAGCTCAAGAATTTCATCTTTGCTCAGCAACTGTTCGATACGGATCGCGAGAAACGCTTCCTTAATCTTACGCATCAAGGTGCGTTCAGGGCTGAGGAAGAAGTTACGCGCCAACTGCTGAGTAATGGTACTGGCGCCCTGCGAGGCGTGACCGGACATCAGCGCAATGCTGGCTGCACGGAAAATCCCCACCGGATCGACACCGTGATGCTCGTAGAAACGGCTATCTTCGGTGGCAATAAACGCTTTGATTAACTCAGGCGGCATCTGTTGTAGGGTCAGCGGGACACGGCGCTTCTCGCCGTATTGGGCGATCAAATCGCCATCCGCGCTGTAAACCTGCATAGGAGTTTGCAGGCGCACATCTTTCAATGTGTTCACATCAGGCAGCTGCGGCTCTATGTATTTGTACAAACCATAAACCGTGCCGGCTCCCAGCAAAATGCAACACACTGCAAGGATCAATAAATACTTTACGAACTTCACCTGAGAATTCCCATCTGTTGTCGTTTGAGCAGTTTATAAGCAACCGCGCGGTAGTATAAAGACAAGCCTGACGCTTTGATATACCCGCAATAATTGAAGTTGGCCGGGTATTGGAGCTCATTACCTTCAATGATAAGGAGATCATGCGTATGGCTTTTCAGCGCTGGCAAATTGGACTGGACATCCAAAACGGGCAACTGTGCGCCCTTGGCATCGAACGTCGACGTCATGGTTGGCAGTTGCGACACTGGTGGCAACAAACGCTGCCGCAAGATACGTTAAGAAACGGCGTGCTGCAAACCACGCCTGCGTTACTGGATATGTTAGGGCGCTGGCAGCGCCATCTGCCGAAACGCTATTCACTGCGCGTTGGCCTGCCGCCGCAGTTGGTATTGCAACGCACTTTGCCCATGCCGGAAACCTCGCTGCGTGAGCCCGCGCTGGGGCGCTATGTGGCGGCTTCCGCACAGCGCCTGTTTCCCGTCGAGCCCGCTTCGCTGTCGCTGGATTATCGCTCGCCGGGCAAAGATTCTTCGCTGTGCGTCACCGCCGCGCGGCGTGAGGTGATTGCACAATGGCTGACGCCGCTCAAGCAGGCCGGTCTGCGCCCGGACGTGTTCGAACTGAGCAGCCTGGCGCTGACGCAGATCGCCATGCGCCTGCCGTTACGCCACAACCAGTTAATGATTCATCCGCTTAGCGATCATTGGCTGTGGACGCTGGCGGGTGAAAGTACCACTTCAGGCGCGGCCACCGAACCTCTCAACCTCGCGCAACTGCGCGAAACCTTCCCGCAGATGGAAAGCGTGTTCTGCACCTCAAACCTGGTTTTGCCCGAGGAGCAGGTTAAACGCTGTAAACCCTTTTCGCTGCTGCATTACCTGCAACCGCCGCTGCCCGTGCAGGAAGGTATTTTTACCATCGCGCTTGGGCTGGCGCTGCGCCCGGAGGATGTCTGATGCTGGCGGTTAACCTGCTTCCCTGGCGCATTCAGCAATCGCAGCGGCGGCGCCAGCAGAGCATCTCGCTGCTATTGCTTACGGTGGCGGTGACCTTGCTGGTCCTCTCATTATTATGGTGGCGTGGCGTTATTGCGCGGCAGCAACAGACGGACGCACTGATGGATATCACCTTTATCCTCAGCGCACTGCAGCAACAGCTGGAACAGCAGCAATCGCTGTTGAAGCTGCGTGAATCACTGCTCCAGGCGCAGCAGGAACAGCTGCAACGGCAAGATCAGCATCAGCGCTGGCAGCATTTTTGGCAGCAACTGCCGCAGTTAATGCCTGACACCTTGTGGCTGAATCGCCTCGAACGCCGGCAAGGGCAATTGGTGCTGGAAGGGCAGGCGCAGAGCATGGCGGCGGTCAGTGATTTTCGTCATCAGCTGATCACCCAGCCGCTGTTCAGCAGCGTAAAGCAGGGCAGTGTAAAGCGCGAGACGGGTGGCGACTATCGCTTTGCTTTGCATGCGCGGGTGCAGGAGGCGACAGATGAATGAACTCCTGCAGCGCTGGCTGATGCTAACGCTGCCACTGCGTATGGTTTGGCTGCTGATGTTATCGCTGCTGCTGTTTGCGCTGATGTGGATTGTGCTGCTTCGTCCGCAGCAGCAGATGCGTGAAGTGCAAGCGCGGCAGTTGGAACAGATGCGGCAACAGCAGCAACAGCGGCTAAAACAGCTGGCTTCACTTCCGGCGATTGATGCCTTGCAGAGCGAGATTAGTCTGCTTCAGCAACCTAAGAAGGATGCAGACGCTCAGCAAACGCTGGAGCGAATCGTGGTGGCGCGCGGCAATCAGCTGGAAGCCTGGCATCCGGATAGCCAACCGCAACAGCTGCAGTTAAGGCTGATCTGGCCGCAATTTCTGCCGTTGTTTAGCGAATTAGCCAACACCCGATTACCGGTGCCACAACGCTTTCAGCTGCAAGCCGAGCAGGGCGTGTTGAACACGCAACTTTGGCTGGAGAGTGATGATGCGGAGTAGCGCATTGCTGTTATTGCTCTGTAGCTCGCTGGCGTTGGCGCGCGACCCTTTTCAGCCGCTGGCAGAAACGCTGTGTCAGGCGCAGGTGGCTGCCCCAGAAGGCTGGCGTTTGCAGGGCATTATTGGCACGGCGACGCACTACGTGGCGTGGCTGGTGTCGCCACAAGGCAAAAGCCATCGGCTGAATGATCAAGCGTCTTTACCCCAGTCGCCCTGGCAGGTCGTGCAGCTTACGTCGCGCACGCTGGTATTGAGTGCAGCACAAAGCTGCACGCCGCAGCAAATTACATGGGTAATAAAAGGAGGTTTCTATGAAATGGATGACGTTACTGATGCTGCTGTGTCTGAGCATGCCGCTGCGCGCTAATGACGACCGCTTAAGCCTGACGTTTGATGATGCGCCGGTTGAACGTATTTTGCAGGCGCTGGCCGATTATCAACAGACTAACCTGCTGATCGCACCGGGCGTTGAAGGTCGGCTATCGCTGCGATTAGATAATGTTGGTTGGGATCGTGCACTTGCTCTGGTCACACAGCTGGCAAAACTCACCGTGGTGCAGGAAGAGGGCGTTTTGCTGGTCTACCCGGAAAGCTGGCAACAGCTGCAGGTGCAACAGGAAAAGGAGGAACGCGAGGAGGAGAAGCAGCAAACGCCGCTGGAGCAACAAACCGTAACGCTGCATTACGCCAGCGCCAGCGATATTTATCGTAGCCTGCAAGCCGAGCGTTCGTTGATGACGCCGCGCGGTAGCGTCACGGTTGATAGCCGCACCAACAGTTTGCTGCTGCGCGACACGGCTGAGGCGCTGCGTGACACCGAACGCTGGTTAAAAGCGTTGGATTTACCGCTCGAGCAGGTTGAGCTCACCGCACACATCGTCACCATCAATGAAGAGCATCTGCGTGAGCTGGGCGTTAACTGGGGCACGTCACCGGCCGAAGTGGTGACGCAAGCGCTTCGCAACCCGTTGCTTGAGATTCCACTGGCGGTGAGCAATCCGGCGTTTCGCGCTGGTGTGACGTTGGGCCAGGTCAGCGGCGAATTGCTCAACCTCGAGCTGAGCGCGCTGGAGCAGGAGAACCAAATCGAAATCATCGCCAGTCCGCGCTTGTTTACCTCGCATCAGCAAACCGCCAGCATCAAGCAGGGCACGGAAATCCCTTATGAGGTGAAATCAGGCAACAGCGGCGCGACGGCCATTGAATTTAAGGAAGCGGTTTTGGGCATGGAGGTGACGCCAGTGGTGCTGGGAAATGGCCGCATCCAGCTCAAATTACGGCTGAGTCAGAACTTGCCGGGACGCAGTCTAAACATTGGCGACAATCAGGTGCTGAGTATTGATAAGCAGGAGATCGAGACTCAGGTAACGCTGCGCGATGGCGAAACCTTAGCGCTGGGCGGCATTTTCCAGCAGCAGCGTTCGCAGAGCGAAAAACGCGTGCCCTGGCTTGGCGATCTGCCGTTACTGGGCAATTTGTTCCGTCAGCAAACCGATGAGCAGAAGAAAAAGGAGCTGGTGATCTTTATTACTCCCCGACTGGTCAGGGAAGCAGCGCTTACTGCCGGATAAAGCGGAAAATTCGCTCTGTGAGGCCAACTGCGTTGACGCAGGGCTGGAATTAGCTTACAAGGTTTAGCGATTTTCAAAACGGTGTAACGGAACGCGGCAGAATAACCTTCCGAATGACGTTGGTCACAAGCGATACTGACGTCAAAAGAAATATCTCCAAAATAATTCGAGCTCCAGTAAGACGTTAAATGAGTGAATGCACTGTGCTTACATCGGTAAGCGATTACAGTGGATGACCCCGGCCAGCGTGCCTGTAGCACGAAATATAGCGGATTAGCGGAGGTGCGTTACCGTCTCGCGAACCACAGACCGGTCCTGTTAAGAGGTCGCCGGGGGCAATTTATTCGGTTGCCAAACGGCCATGAGTGTTGAGATAATTTTCCGTCTGACTCTTGTTAACGCTCATGAGGTCTCAGTTCCTGTCCCGCCAGCTACGCTGAACGCGGGGTATCATCAACGAATTCTTAGTAATACCGATAAAATGGCAGAGAAACGCAATATCTTTCTGGTTGGGCCGATGGGTGCCGGCAAAAGCACTATTGGTCGTCAGTTGGCTCAGCAACTCAATATGGAATTTTTCGATTCCGATCAGGAAATTGAGCGACGCACCGGAGCGGATGTAGGCTGGGTATTTGATGTGGAAGGCGAAGAAGGCTTCCGCGATCGTGAAGAAAAGATCATTAATGAGCTGACCGAGAAGCAAGGCATTGTCCTCGCGACCGGTGGCGGCTCAGTCAAATCCCGCGAGACCCGTAATCGTCTCTCCGCCCGCGGTGTGGTCGTATACCTTGAAACCACCATCGAAAAGCAACTTGCTCGAACCCAGCGTGATAAAAAGCGTCCGCTGTTGCAGGTTGAATCACCGCCGCGCGAAGTACTGGAAGCGCTCGCAGGTGAACGTAATCCGCTTTATGAAGAGATCGCTGATGTCACTATTCGCACTGACGATCAAAGTGCAAAAGTGGTGGCCAATCAGATCATCAACATGCTGGAAAAGAACTAATCCAGCGCCCTGAGGGCTCAGCAATAGGTATCGGTCATCATGGAGAAGATCACTGTCTCACTCGGGGATCGCAGTTACCCCATCACCATCGCTGCCGGACTGTTTAACGATCCGGCTTCTTTTTGGCCGCTCAAAGCAGGCGACAATGCCATGCTGGTGACAAACCAGACACTGGCGCCGAGCTATCTTGAATCTCTGTCAGCGCTGCTCAGCAATGCCGGCATTAAGGTAGATCAGGTCATTTTGCCTGATGGTGAGCAGTACAAAACGCTGGCGGTCATGGACGAGGTATTCACCGCGCTGCTGAAAAAGCCGCACGGTCGTGATACCACGTTGATTGCACTTGGTGGTGGCGTGATTGGTGACTTGACCGGCTTTGCTGCAGCCAGCTATCAGCGTGGTGTGCGCTTTATTCAGGTGCCGACCACGTTGTTGTCTCAGGTTGACTCCTCCGTCGGTGGAAAAACCGCGGTCAACCATCCACTCGGCAAAAACATGATTGGGGCGTTTTATCAGCCCGCGTCTGTCGTGGTGGATACCCATTGCCTGTCTACTCTGCCACCGCGCGAATTAGCGTCCGGTCTGGCGGAAGTGATCAAATACGGCATTATCCTTGATGGCGAATTCTTCCAGTGGCTGGAGCAGAACCTTGATGCTCTGCTGGCGCTGGATGAAAAGGCCCTGGCTTACTGCATCCGTCGCTGCTGCGAGCTTAAAGCAGAAGTGGTTGCGGCTGATGAGCGCGAAACCGGCGTACGTGCACTGCTCAATCTGGGCCATACTTTTGGTCATGCGATTGAAGCGCACATGGGTTACGGCAATTGGCTGCACGGCGAAGCGGTGTCGGCTGGCATGGTGATGGCCGCACGTACCGCTGAACGTTTAGGGCAGTTCACCTCTGCTGAAACCGATCGCATTATCGCGCTGCTGTTGCGTGCTGGTTTGCCTGTCCATGGCCCGGCGAGCATGGCGGCGGAAGATTATTTGCCACACATGATGCGCGATAAGAAAGTGCTGGCGGGCGAACTGCGTCTGGTGCTGCCTCTCGCTATTGGCCGCTCTGAAGTGCGTGGCGGTGTGGCACATGATATGGTGCTGGCAGCAATCAACGATTGCCAGAAACCCTGAATATTAGAAGTGAGTGGTGATGCGGCGTGTGGGAAGCGCGTCGTTTTACGGAGGAGGCTAAATGGATGAGTTCAAACCGGAAGACGAGTTAAAACCTGACGCCAGTGACCGCCGTCCGACGCGGCCACGCAAATCGTCTTCTGCGCCGAAAGTGAAAGTACCGGTTTCTCGTCAACATATGATGATGGGCATTGGTATTTTGGTTCTGCTGTTGGTGGTGCTGGGAATTGGTTCAGCATTAACCGGCCCAGACGAGAAGAAACCTGCAACCAATACCGCAAATAATGGCGCGGCACCTTCTGCCGGTGGCAGCGAAAAGAACATCGACCTTTCGGGATCGACGTCCATGAGCGGCCAGCAAAACGCCACGCCTTCTGCTGATGGCAGCGCACCGCAAAACACAGCGGGCAGCGACGGCCAATCCATCTCGATGCCATCAGTCTCCTCTACGCCGACGCAAGCTGCACCTGTGGATACGCCAGCCAACCAGCAGCGTGTCACGCTGCCGGGCGATCTCAATACTGCGCTGAATAATCAGCAAGGTTCTGTCGATGCCGCAGCACAAGGCGCGCAGGGTAATAGCTCGCTGCCAACCGCGCCGGCCACGGTCAGCGGCAACGGTAAAGCGATTACGCCACCCGCAATGCGTTCAGAAACCCCAGCGCGCACCAGCAACAACGGTACACGCGAGACGCACGCATCGACTCCGCACAAAACACCGGCCGCCACTAAACCGGCACCCGTGAAAGAGAACAACACCCGCACCACCGCGACGCGTAATTCCGCGCCTGCCAGTACCAGCGGTGCCAGCAAATCGCTGCCTTCGGGCGGAAATTACACGCTGCAGTTGAGCGGTGCGTCGAAAGAAGAGAGCCTGAACGCCTGGGCGAGAAAACAGAACCTGAGCGGTTATCACGTGTATAAAACCACGCGTAACGGCGAGCCTTGGTATGTGTTGGTGAGCGGCGCTTACGCCACGCCAGCCGATGCGAAACGCGCCGTGGCATCGCTGCCAGCGGAAGTGCGAGCAGCCAATCCGTGGGTAAAACCGCTTAGCCAGGTGAAGAAAGAAAGTCAGTAATGAGATGTGGGGCCGCAAACATGCGGCCCCGTTTAAAGCGCAGAGCTGCTGTCGGTTTCACCACAGCCAATAATTAAGATGTAATAACCACGACAGCATGAAAAAAAATCGCGCTTTCCTGAAATGGGCCGGAGGAAAATACCCGCTCCTTGATGACATCCGTCGTCATTTGCCACAAGGTGATTGTCTAATCGAACCCTTTGTCGGCGCCGGTTCCGTGTTCCTCAACACCGATTATGACCGCTATCACCTGGCGGACATCAACGGTGATCTCATCAATCTGTATAACATCGTCAAAACGCGAACTGCGGCTTTCATAGAAGACGCGCGTCAGCTCTTCAACGCTGAAGGCAACACGGCAGAAACCTACTACGCGCAGCGCATCGCCTTTAATGCGAGCAAAGATGAATATCAGCGCGCGGTGCTGTTCCTGTATCTCAATCGCCACGGTTATAACGGGCTTTGCCGCTACAATTTGCGCGGTGAATTTAACGTGCCATTTGGTCGTTATCGCAAGCCGTATTTCCCGGAAGCGGAGTTGTTATGGTTTGCCGAACGGGCGCAAAAAGCGACCTTTGTCTGTGAATCGTACGATGTTACTCTGAACAACGCCGTTGAAGGCTCAGTGGTTTATTGCGATCCGCCGTATGCACCGCTTTCGGCGACAGCGAATTTTACCGCTTACCACACCAACAGTTTTAGTCTGCGCGAGCAGCAGCATCTGGCGGAACTGGCCAATAAGCTGGCGCAGCAAAACCGCATCCCGGTACTGATTTCAAATCACGATACGCTGCTCACGCGTGAGTGGTATCAGAATGCGGATTTACACGTAGTCAAAGCCCGGCGTTCCATCAGCCGAAGCATAAGTGGTCGCACGCAAGTCGACGAACTGCTGGCGCTTTTCCGCTAGCCTGTTTCGTCCGCGACCAAGGCATTACGCCAGCTCAGGCTGGCGCACAAAATTGGGAGAATCGGATGAAACAATTTTTACTGGCCCCTTCAATTCTGGCTGCTGACTTCGCGCGTTTGGGTGAAGACACAGCTAAAGCGCTGGCGGCAGGTGGTGATGTGGTCCATTTCGATGTGATGGACAACCACTACGTTCCCAATCTGACGATGGGGCCGATGGTGCTGAAAGCGCTGCGCGATTACGGCATCACTGCACCTATTGATGTGCATCTGATGGTTAAACCTGTGGATGCATTGATCCCGGAATTCGCTAAAGCGGGCGCCACCTTCATCACTTTCCACCCGGAAGCCAGCGAGCATGTTGATCGCACGCTGCAGCTGATCAAAGAGCACGGTTGCAAAGCGGGTCTGGTATTCAACCCTGCGACGCCGCTCGACTACCTCGATTATGTGATGGATAAGCTGGATATCATTCTGCTGATGTCGGTGAACCCAGGCTTCGGCGGTCAATCCTTCATTCCCGGTACGCTCGACAAACTGCGTCAGGCGCGTCGCCTGATTGATGAGAGTGGCTACAACATTCGTCTGGAAGTGGATGGCGGCGTGAAGATCGATAACATCGGCCAGATTGCTGCCGCCGGTGCCGATATGTTTGTGGCCGGTTCCGCGATCTTCGGTCATCCGGATTACAAAAAAGTGATCGATGAGATGCGTGGCGAACTGGAGAAAGTTAATGGCTCATTTCACTGATATCCGCGCGCTGGCGTTTGATCTCGACGGTACGCTGGTTGATAGCGCGCCCGGTTTGTCACAAGCCATCGATCATGCGCTGAGCGATCTGCAGCTACCGCCGCCGGGTTTGGCATTGGCCTCGACCTGGATTGGTAACGGCGCTGACGTGATGATGACCCGCGCACTGACCTGGGCGCTGGGACGCGAGCCGCATGCCGAAGAGCAACGCGACGCGCGTGCGCTGTTTGATAAGTATTACGCGCAAACGGTGGAAGCGGGCAGCACGCTGTTCCCGCAGGTGAAGGAGACGCTGGCGGCCTTACAGGCGAAAGGCCTGCCGCTGGCGATCGTCACCAACAAGCCCACGCCGTTTGTGGCGCCGCTGCTGAAGTCGCTTGGAATTGACGAGTACTTCACGCAGATTATCGGCGGTGACGACGTAATTGTGAAAAAGCCCCATCCGGCGGCCATTTTCCTCGTCCTCGGCCATTTTGGCGTGCTTCCGGGACAATTGCTGTTTGTCGGCGATTCCCGCAATGATATTCTCGCGGCCCAGGCGGCAGGCGTACCGAACATCGGTATGACTTTTGGCTACAACTACGGTGAGCCGATTGCGACAAGCCAACCCGATTTAACTCTCGACTCTTTTGACGAACTTTTGCCCGCTATCGGGCTGTGATTATCAGGACATAACATGAGCAAACCCATCGTTTTCAGCGGCGCCCAGCCTTCCGGTGAACTGACCATTGGCAACTATATGGGTGCGCTGCGTCAGTGGGTGCAGATGCAGGATGATTTCCACTGCATTTACTGCATCGTCGATCTGCACGCCATCACCGTACGTCAGGATCCAACCGCGCTGCGTAAAGCCACGCTGGATACCTTAGCGCTCTATCTTGCCTGCGGCATCGATCCGGCGAAGAGCACCATCTTTGTTCAGTCGCACGTGCCAGAGCATGCGCAACTGAGCTGGGTGCTGAACTGTTACGCCTATTTCGGCGAACTGAGCCGCATGACGCAGTTTAAAGATAAATCCGCGCGCTACTCGGAAAACATCACCGCAGGCCTGTTTGATTATCCGGTGCTGATGGCGGCCGATATCCTGCTGTATCAAACCAATCAGGTACCGGTTGGCGAAGATCAGAAGCAGCATCTGGAGCTGAGCCGCGACATCGCCCAGCGTTTCAATGCGCTGTATGGCGATGTGTTCAAAGTGCCTGAGCCGTTCATTCCGAAATCGGGTGCACGCGTGATGTCGCTGCTTGAGCCGACCAAGAAAATGTCCAAGTCAGACGACAACCGTAATAACGTGATTGGTCTGCTGGAAGACACCAAAGCGGTGGTGAAGAAGATCAAACGCGCGGTAACTGATTCCGCCGAGCCGCCAGTGGTGCGCTACGACGTTAAAGAGAAGGCCGGCGTTTCTAACCTGCTGGATATTCTCTCGGGCGTGACCGGTAAAAGCATTGCGCAGTTGGAGCAAGAGTTCGAAGGCAAAATGTACGGCCACCTGAAAGGTGAAGTTGCTGAAGCGGTTTCTGGCATGCTGACCGAACTGCAGGAGCGTTATCATCGTTTCCGTAACGACGAAGAGCTGCTGAATCAGGTGATGCGTGATGGCGCAGCGAAAGCCCGCGCCCATGCGCAGGAAACGCTGAAGAAAGTGTACGAAGCGGTAGGTTTTGTCGCACAGCCGTAAGCGGCTAGCGGGATAGAACAGAACGGCGGGTCATTTAACCCGCCGTTTTTTATTTGATGCGATGTAACGCCAGTTCCGCGCCATCCCAGAACAAGCGGGCGTTACCGTCAGCCAGCACGCTGATCACCGCGCCTGGCGCAGGTCCCCACGCCTGATTGCCACAGCTCACATTGAAGCCATAACGGAAGGTGAAATCACGATCCTGTCCCGCGCCATTGGCGGCGCTGAGACGCGGTTTACCGTTGCAGTTATCGACAGAAGGATTGATGCTGCGCTCGTCAGTACCGCGCGTCCAGGTTATCGCATTTGGCTTAAACGCCACGCGCGCGCCCATAAACTGCGGATCATTCTTGATATACAGTTGGCCGACTTCCTTCTTAGGCGTTACCGCCACCACTTGCCATTCACCCACCACGTTCGACCAGGTAACGGGTGCAGCGGTAGCAACCGCGCTCAACGGCAATAACAACGCGCAAACCAGTGAAGCAACGCGCATGGAAACTCCTTATTGATGAGAAAGATGGCCTGTAGTCTGGCGACAAAGCGCAGCGCTGTACAGTTTTTTGCCGTGTCAGAACCAGCGTAACTGTGAACGCAGTTCCACTACGCGACCAACAATAATCAGAGCCGGACTGGCAAACTGCTGCGCCAGCGTGGCCAGTTCTGCCAGCGTTGCGGTCTCTACGCGCTGCTGCGGCGTGGTGCCATTCTGCACAATCGCTACCGGCATCGCAGCATCCATGCCGTGCTGTAACAGCTGCTGCTGGATTTCCGGCGCCTGCGCCAGCCCCATATAGAACACCAGCGTTTGCTGCTCTGCCGCCAGTTTGCGCCACTCGATTTCGCCGTGCTGCTGCAAATGACCGGTGACGAAACGCACGCTCTGCGCGTGGTCGCGATGCGTCAGCGGAATGCCGCTGTAGGCAGAACAGCCCGATGCGGCCGTAATACCCGGCACCACGCTAAACGGGATGTTATGCTGCGCCAGCAGTTCCAGCTCTTCACCACCGCGACCAAAGATAAAGGGATCGCCGCCTTTTAGTCGCACCACGCGCTTGCCGCTCTGCGCCTGCTCAAGCAAAACCTGGTTGATCTGCGATTGCGGTACGCAGTGATTGCCGGCTTGTTTGCCAACAAAGATGCGCTCCGCATCGCGGCGTACCAGATTGAGAATAGGCTCGGAGACTAAGCGGTCATACACCACCACATCGGCCTGCTGAATATGCTGCAAGCCTTTCAGCGTCAACAGTCCCGCATCGCCCGGCCCGGCGCCGACCAGTACCACTTCGCCTTGCTGCGACAGCGGCGCATCGAACAAGGTTTCGACGATGTGTTCCGCGCGTGGCCGATCGCTATTCGCCAGCGTTTGCGCCAGCCGGTCGCTCACGAAGAAGCGCTCCCAGAAAGCACGCCGCTGCGCCATGCTGTTAAAGGTGCGTTTGACGCGACTGCGCAGCGATCCGGCTAATGACGCTAACTCACCAAGATGTTGTGGCAGCATCGCTTCGAGTTTTTCGCGTAGTAAACGCGCCAGCACCGGCGCGCGACCGCCAGACGACACGGCAATCATCAGCGGCGAACGATCGACAATCGATGGCATTATCGCGCTGGCTTCCTGCGGTGCATCCACCAGATTGCAGAAGATGCGACGCAACTCCGCCGCATCGCCAACCTGCTGATTAACCGCATCATTATCGGTGGCGGCAATCACCAGCCAACAATCCTCGAGCCAGCGCTCATCAAACGCGCCGGGTAATAAGGTCACCTTTCCCTGTTGTGCCCACTGCTGAAAAGCAGGGGAGAAATCCAGCGCGCCAACCTGCAAATCGGCACCGGCGTCCAGCAACAAACGCGCTTTGCGTTCTGCTACATCGCCACCGCCAACCAGCAAACAGCGTTTGCCTTGCAGGCGGCAAAACAGCGGAAAGTAGTCCATAGCTCATCCTGAAAAAAGCCCGCGCAAGGCGGGCTGAAAAAGTGTTATGCCATTTTGAGCGGCGCGGCTTGCGCTTCAGCCTGCGGGCGCTGCGCCTGCGGTGTGGCGTACCAATAACCGAGGCCCATCAGCACCATGCCGGAGAACATATTGCCCAGCGTCACCCACAGCAAGTTGTGGCCGATGCCGCTCATTGTGAAGTCCGCATTATGCTGACCAAACCACGACAGCGCAAAGACCGTCATATTGGCAATCGAGTGTTCGTAGCCGGAAGCGATGAACGCCAGCAAACACCACCAGATGGCGATGAACTTCGCCGTTCCTTCGGTACGCACCGCCATCCAAATCGCCAGACAAACCAGCCAGTTACATAGCGCGCCTTTAAAGAATAGCGCCATGGCTGTCTGCGTGGTTTTCGCCAGCGCCGCGCTGTGCAGCAGCGATCCGGCATTCGGCAGCAGCGGACCCGCCGCATAGTAATAAATCAGTGCGACCAATACTGAACCGACAAGATTACCCAGCCAGGTTTGCGGCAGAACGCACCACATCTGGCCTTGCTTGATGCTGCCGGCTTTCACGCCGATGGTCAGAAACATAGTGTGACCGGTGAACAGCTCGGAACCGGCGATGATCACCAGCGTTAAGGCGATACCGAAAGTCGCGCCCATCAGCAGCGGACGATAAGCCGGTTCGACCAGATTGCCGAGCGTGAAGATCAGGATAATCGCCAGGCCAACATAGGCGCCCGCCATCGCCGAGCTGATCCAGAAGGCCAGCGGGCTGTGCTGCGCCGTACGCACAATGCGCGCCGCGTTGGCGGCGCATTTATTCAGGGTGTCAGTAAACATAGTGACGTCTCATAAAGTGAAGGAATGCTGTCAGGCGCAGATCTCGACCTTGCCATCGCGAACGCGCACCGGATAGCTCGCCACCGAGCGCGCTTCGTCTTCCAGACAAAAGCCATCGCTCAGGCGGAAGCGCTGTTTCTTCAGTGGACTTGCCACCCACAGCGCCTGCTGGTGCTCCGCAATCAGGCCGCGTGACAACACGCTGGCCTGGGCGAAAGGATCGATATTGCTTAAGGCGTAGAGTTGCTCATCGTCATGCGGACGAAAGATGGCAATCTGCTGGCCGTTGATCAGCGCGCAAACGCCGGTCGCAGGCAGAATTTGGCTGAGTTCACACACCGAATGCCACTGGCTCATGCGTCGATCTCCTCAATCAGAGTGACCGCAATGCGCTCGGCGGGTTGCGCCGGACGATGCTGATCGCGTTGGTTGATATGCTGCACCAGCGGATCGCGCCGATCGCTGTTGATAAAGGTGCTGAAGTGGCGCTGCTGTTGTGGATCCTGCACCGTTGCGGTCCACTCACATTCCACCGCCGCGCGCAGACGCGCCAGCTCCGTTTCCAGCTGTGTATTCAGGCCGAGTTTGTCATCGATAATCACGCTGCGCAGATAATCAATGCCGCCGTCCATGCTTTCCAGCCACAGCGAGGTGCGCTGCAGGCGGTCGCCGGTGCGAATGTAGAACATCATGAAGCGGTCGAGATAGCTCAGCAGCGTATCGCGATCGAGATCGGCGGCCAGCAAATCGGCGTGACGTGGCTTCATGCCGCCGTTGCCGCACACATACAGGTTCCAGCCTTTCTCGGTGGCGATGACGCCAACGTCTTTGCCCTGCGCTTCGGCGCATTCGCGCGTGCAGCCGGAGACGCCAAACTTCATCTTGTGCGGGGTGCGAATGCCTTTGTAGCGATGCTCCAGCTCAATGCCGAAGCCGAGGCTGTCGCCCACGCCAAAGCGGCACCAGACGCTGCCGACGCAGGTTTTCGCCATGCGCAGCGCTTTTGCATACGCTTGTCCGGTTTCAAAACCGGCATCAATCAGCTGCGTCCAGATAGCCGGCAGATCGTCGCGCTGCGCACCAAACAGGCCAATACGCTGCGAGCCGGTGATTTTGGTGTAGAGATTGTACTGGCGCGCCACGGCGCCAATCGCCATCAATCCTTCCGGCGTGATTTCGCCACCGGCCGAACGCGGAATCACTGAGTAAGTGCCGTCTTTCTGGATATTGCCGAGGAACAGGTCGTTGCTGTCCTGCAGCGGCGCGAGCTGTGGCTTCAGCACATATTCGTTCCAGCAGGACGCCAGCAGCGAACCGACCGTCGGTTTACACACTTCGCAGCCGTAGCCCTGACCATATTTAGCCAGTAGCGCGTCGAACGATGTGATCTCTTCCACGCGAATCAGGTGATACAGCTCCTGACGCGAGTAAGAGAAGTGCGCGCACAAATGATTGTTGACCTCGATGCCCTGACGGCTCAGTTCAGCGTTCAGTACCTGAGTAATTAACGGAATGCAGCCGCCGCAGCCGGTTCCGGCGCGGGTTTCGGTTTTCAGCGCCGCGACGGTGTGGCAACCGCCTTGCACCGCTTTGACGATATCGCCTTTGCTGACGTCGAAGCAGGAGCAGATTTGCGCGCTGTCCGGCAGCGCATCAGCGCCCATCACCGGCTTCTCGCCGCTGCCTGCGGGCAGGATCAGCAAGGCCGGATTTTCCGGTAACGTGATGTTATTCAGCGCCAGCTGCAGCAGATTGCCGTAATCGCTGGTGTCACCGACTAATACCGCGCCGAGCAGCGTGCGGTTATCTTCGCTGACGATCAGGCGCTTATAGATATTTTTCTGCTCGTCGAGCCACACGAAGCTGCGCGCGCCCGGCGTGCGGCCATGCGCATCACCAATTCCGCCCACATCAACGCCCAGCAGTTTCAGCTTGGCGCTCATATCCGCGCCGGCAAACGCGTTATCGCGGCCAATCAATCGGTCGCTGGCGACCTGCGCCATCTTGTAACCCGGCGCGACTAAACCATAAATACGGTTCTGCCAGGCGGCACATTCACCAATCGCAAAGATGTGCGCATCGCTGGTCTGGCAGTTATCGTCAATGGCGATACCGCCGCGTGCGCCAAGTTGCAGGCCGCACTGTTTGGCGAGCTTGTCCTGTGGGCGAATGCCGGTGGAGAAGACGATGAAATCGACATCCAGCGCGCTGCCGTCAGCAAACTCCAGCGTTTTACCGCCTTGTGGATGATGGACGATCTGCTGGGTGTTTTTACCGGTGTGAACGCGCACGCCCATCTGCTCAATCTTACGGCGCAGCTGCTCGCCACCTTGAGGATCGAGCTGTTCCGCCATCAGCACCGGCGCGAACTCAATGACGTGGGTTTCGACGCCAAGGTTTTTCAGCGCACCTGCCGCTTCCAGTCCTAACAGGCCGCCGCCAATCACCGCGCCGCGTTTGCTGCGGCGTGAACAGGCTTCGATGGCGTTGAGATCTTCAATGGTGCGATAGACATAGCAATCGCTGCCTTCCGCGCCTTTAATCGGTGGAATCCACGGATAAGAGCCGGTGGCGAAAATCAGCGTGTCGTAATGCACCGCGCGACCGGTATTCGAGTGAATCAGTTTTTCGTCGCGGTTGATGGTGATGGCACGTTCGCCGAGCAGCAACTTTACCTGATGCTTTTCGTAATAACCTTCGCGAACCAGCGAGAGTTCTTCGGCGGTGTGATGGGAAAAATAGGCGGAAAGGTGGACGCGGTCATAGGCGACGCGGGGCTCTTCACAGAAAACGGTTATCGCAAACTCATTGGATTGATCTTTGTCGATAAGTTCTTCTATAAAGCGGTGGCCGACCATGCCGTTGCCAATAATAACGACACTGTGCTTGCTCATGCTTGCCTCAAAAATTGCGGTATCTGCGCCTACCTTAACTCGGCGCTTTTGGCGCTTATTGATGTACATCAAGCGCGCCCCTATATACCCATTTTGAGGTATGTGGCTGATTTTGAACGAATTAGTTAAGTGGCTTATTTGGCTGATTATTGTTCTGGTTGCCATAAATGGCGTAATGCCGCTCAATTAAGCAATAAATTGCATATGTAAGTAGGTGCGCATGAATGCGCACCCTACAAAATCACCGTAGGGTCGCCATTCATGGCGACCGATTCACGCTTATCTGACAAGCCTTACGCCATACGTGGCGACCCTACGTTGGTTTCCCTTTTTCGTGCTAGCTTTAGGCTTTGTGTTTTACAGGAGTACGGCATGGCAAACCCGTCACTGAAGTGGATCAACAACCTGCGCTTAGCGGGCCAGCAGGGCTTGTGGCAGATCGAAATCGATAACGGCAAGATTGCGCAGATTAGCCCGCAGCCGCCGCAAACCGCAGCACAGCCGGACGCGCTGGATGCGGAGGGCGGACTGGCGAGCGCACCGTTTATCGAGCCGCATATTCACCTCGACACCACGCAAACCGCCGGCGAACCTGCGTGGAACCAATCCGGCACGTTGTTTGAAGGCATCGAACGCTGGGCGGAGCGCAAAGCGCTGCTGAGCCATGACGATGTGAAACAGCGCGCGCAGCAAACCCTGAAATGGCAAATCGCCAACGGTATTCAGCATGTGCGTACTCACGTGGATGTCTCCGATCCCACGCTCACCGCGTTAAAGGCGATGCTGGAAGTGAAAGCGGAAATGGCGCCATGGATCGACATCCAGATTGTGGCGTTTCCGCAGGAAGGCATTCTCTCTTATCCCAACGGGGAAGCCTTGCTGGAAGAGGCGCTGCGTATGGGCGCGGATGTGGTGGGCGCGATTCCGCACTACGAATTCACCCGCGAATACGGCGTGGAGTCGCTGCATAAAACCTTTGCGCTGGCTAATCGCTACGATCGGCTGGTGGATGTGCACTGCGACGAGATCGACGATGAGCAATCGCGCTTTGTCGAAACCGTGGCAGCGCTGGCGCATCGCGATGGCAACGGCGAGCGCGTCACCGCCAGCCACACCACGGCGATGCACTCATACAATAATGCCTACACGTCGCGGCTGTTCCGTCTGCTTAAGCTCTCAAATATCAACTTTGTTGCCAATCCGCTGGTGAATATCCACCTGCAAGGGCGCTTTGATAGCTATCCGAAACGTCGCGGCATCACGCGGGTGAAAGAGCTGCTGGAAGCGAACATCAACGTCTGTTTTGGGCACGATGATGTGTTCGATCCCTGGTATCCGCTCGGCACTGCCAGCATGTTGCAGGTGCTGCATATGGGATTGCATGTTTGCCAGTTGATGGGCTACGAGCAGATTGATAATGGCTTGCAGCTGATTACCGCGAACAGCGCCAAAACCATGCAGCTGGCGAATTACGGTATTGAGGCGGGTAATGATGCCAGTTTGATTATTCTGCCAGCGGAGAGTGGATTTGATGCGGTGCGGCGTCAGGTGCCGGTACGTTATTCACTGCGCAAAGGCGTGTTGGTGGCAGCGACGCAGCCCGCCAGCAGCGAGATCTATTTAGCGGAAAAAGAAGCGGTAACCTTTAAACGTTGAAGAGCAGGGCGGACCGAAATCCGCCCATCAAACTTAGTGCGTTACGTGGCCGTGCTGGCGATGTTTGGTCACAAAGCCGAGCAGTACACACATCACAAACACCACGGCGTACAAACCGTTAGCGGTAGAGAGCGCGGCATGTGCGCCACCTTGCGCCACGATTGGGCCGGTAACCACGAACGTCAGCATGGTGCCGACGGTACCGCAGGTCAGGATGAAGTTCACCAGCTTCGGTGAAGAGACTTTGGTTTGCAGCGATCCCAGCGTGATGATGGTGGTGTAAATCGCGCTTGAGCTGAAGCCCAGCGTCATGATGATCCAGTGCAGCATGCTGGCGTCTTTAGAGGTGACAAACCAGTACATCAAACCGGTCGCCAGCGCGGCCAGCACCATCAGGATGCGCTGCAGATCGAAGAAGCGCAGCACGAAGCTGAACACCCACATGCCGACCATGTACGCGGTCCAGAAGTTACCCACCAGTTGACCAGCTGCAGCGATATCCATGCCCATCGATTTGGTGGCGTATTCTGGCACCCACGAAATAAAGCCGAGCTGACCGAGGATGTAGCACAGCGCAGCAATCGACAGGAACAGCACGCCGATGCCCCATTTCTCTTTCTCAACGCCTGGCTTAGCCGCTTCGCTTTTCAGCACCGGGAACTCAATGAACAGCGTCAGCACAAAGATGGCTACATAAATGATGCCGATGCAGGCGTAAACCCAATACCACGGCAGCGCGCGCGCCAGCAGAATACCGGCGATGATCGGGAAAATGGTGCCCGCCATGCTGAAGAACGAATCGGTAAACAGCAGACGTGCGCCGCGCTGACGGCCATCGTACAGATGGGTGATCAGGAAGGTACCAATCGACATGGTGATGCCGCTCACCACGCCGAGGATGAACATGCACAGTGAGAAGACGGTGAGATCGTGGCTGGTCATCAGACCCGCAACGGCGAGGATCATCAGCACAAAGCCAAAGATCAGCTGGCGCTTCAACGGCACAATCACCATCAGCCAGGCGTTCAGGAACACCGACACCAAAATGCCCGCATTAAGGAATGTGAAGGTGTTGCTCATTTCTGAAATAGGGCGCTGGAAATACTGCGCGATATTGTCCAGCACCATACCGGTAACGATCACCAGTGCGCCGGTGAGCGCATAGGAGAAATAGCTAATCCAGGTAAGGCCAATGCGATTACGGTTTGTCATGTTCTGAACCTGTTAAGCGCCGAGATTGGCAAAAAGTGTCATGAATTGTAAGTGTTGCTGTGATCTTAATAAACAACGAGTGTAACAAGGCGGAAATATTTCATTGAGAGTGTGATTTTCGTCACGCAAATGATTGCGTGGCGGCAAAAGTATGACAATAGCAACATCCGCGTAAATATCGGTAAAACGCTGGCTCTTGGATCACATGCTCTTTACAATCAATCTCGTTTTTGAGCTAGCTCTCCATGGTAAGGAATCTTTCATGCTTAAACGTACTTTGACAGCGGCGGTTGCCCTGTTAGCGCTCTCTTCTGTATCTTCTGCCGCGCTTGCCGCAAAAGGGGATCCACATGTGCTGCTCACCACCTCTGCGGGCAATATTGAACTCGAACTGAACAACCAGAAAGCCCCGGTTTCGGTGAAAAACTTCGTTGATTACGTCAACAATGGTTTCTACAACAACACCATTTTCCACCGCGTGATCCCTGGTTTTATGATTCAGGGCGGTGGTTTCACTACCGATATGCAGCAGAAGCAAACGGTAGCGCCGATCAAAAACGAAGCCGACAACGGCTTGCGTAATCTGCGCGGCACCATTTCGATGGCGCGTACCGCAGATAAAGATAGCGCCACCAGCCAGTTCTTCCTCAACGTAGCCGATAACGCCTTCCTCGATCACGGTCAGCGTGATTTTGGTTATGCGGTGTTTGGTAAAGTTGTGAAAGGCCAGGATGTAATCGACAAGATTGCGCAGGTCCCGACTAAAGATGTCGGTCCGTACCAAAATGTGCCGTCAAAACCGATTGTTATCCTCTCCGCCAAAGTCCTGCCTTAATTCTTAAACGCGCCGTTTTTCACTGGCGCGTCATTTGCACTCCGGCAAAGCAAAAAATTGCTGCTTATACTTAGGGCTCACTGCTTGCCGGAGGCGCTATGACCAGCAAACTCACCGAGAAACAGAAAGCCACCTTGTGGCAGCAGCGCCGTGCTGCGAGCTATCAAGCCAGTTGCCGCCTGGCCGGTTACACGTCCAGTGAGCCGCTCATCGAGGCCGAACATGCCGAAGAACGCCTGGCGTCACTGAGGAGGCAATATGGCGGATAACAGCTTAGCGGTACGCGATCCCTATCTGTGGCACAACGACAGCGTGCTGAAGAATCGTCTCGATATTCATGATGAAGCCCAGCTGCGCAAAGCGGAACTGGCGTTCAGCACCGCGCGCCTGGCGACGTTAGAACTTGGCCAGCGCAGCATCGGTTTGCCGCGCCTATGTCACATTCATCGTACGCTGTTTCAGGATCTCTACAGCTGGTCGGGAGAATTGCGCACCATCGACATCTGGCGCGATGAAACGCCGTATTGTCATTGCGAGTACATTGAGAAAGAGGGCAACACGCTGATGCAGGCGCTGGAGGAAGAGCGCGGCTTGGCTGACCTTGAGCAGGAACTTTTCGTGGCGCGCATTGCGCATTACTACTGTGAGATCTTCGTACTGCACCCGTTCCGCGCCGGCAATGGCCGCGCGCAGCGCATCTTCTTCGAGCAGCTGGCACTGCATGCCGGTTATCAGCTTGCGTGGGAAACGCTCGAACGCGATGAATGGCGCGCCGCAATTTCGGCTGGCGTTGCGGGCGATTTAGCGCCGCTTTCCGCGCAGTTTGCGAAAGTGGTGAGCCCGGCGAACTAAAATGGGTAGAATAGCGCCGCTTTTACTGGCCTGAGGGCGCTATGCTGCTGCTAATCGATAACTACGACTCCTTCACCTGGAATCTCTACCAGTACTTTTGCGAACTGGGCGCGGAGGTGCGCGTGGTGCGCAATGACGCCATTACGCTGGATGAGATGGCAGCGCTGCCGCTGACGCATCTGGTGATTTCGCCGGGCCCGTGTACGCCGGATCAATCTGGCATCTCGCTCGCGGCGATTCGCCATTTCGCCAGGTGCGTGCCGATCCTCGGCGTTTGCCTTGGGCATCAGGCGATTGCGCAAGCTTACGGTGCGCAGGTGGTGCGCGCGCGCCAGGTGATGCATGGCAAAACCTCGCTGATCCAGCACACTAATCAAGGTGTGTTTCGCGATCTGAATAATCCGCTTACCGTGACGCGCTATCACTCATTGATTGTGGCGCGCGATACGCTGCCCGCTGAGTTTGAAGTCACCGCGTGGACCCTGCGCGACGGCCAGCCGGATGAGATCATGGGTTTCCGCCATCGCAGCTTGCCGCTGGAAGGCGTGCAGTTCCATCCGGAAAGCATCCTCAGTGAGCAAGGGCATCAGCTACTGGCTAATTTCCTCAACGCGTAACTTATGTTTGCCTTCGTGTGATTTTTTATGCATATTTTGTGATTATATTTTCACATCAGCTCAACAAATAACCCGATGAGGTCGTCAATGGCAGCGGAAAAACTAGCGGTAACCCGGGAAACGTTCGATAACGTTATTTTGCCTGTTTATGCACCTGCGCAGTTTGTGCCGGTAAAAGGTAAAGGCAGCCGAGTGTGGGATCAGCAGGGCAAAGAGTATATCGATTTCTCTGGCGGGATCGCGGTGACTGCATTGGGGCATTGTCATCCGGCGCTGGTGGAAACGCTGAAAACCCAGGGCGAAACGCTGTGGCACACCAGCAACGTGTTCACCAACGAACCGGCGCTGCGTCTGGCGAGTAAACTGATTGCCGCGACCTTTGCCGATCGGGTGTTTTTCGGTAACTCCGGCGCGGAAGCCAACGAAGCGGCATTCAAGCTGGCGCGTTATTACGCCTGCAAAAAACACAGCCCGTTCAAAAGCAAAATCATTGCCTTCCATAACGCTTTCCACGGCCGCACGCTGTTCACCGTGTCGGTTGGCGGCCAGCCGAAATACTCCGATGGTTTCGGTCCAAAACCGGCGGATATCGTGCATGTGCCATTCAACGATCTCGATGCGGTAAAAGCGGTGATTGATGATCACACCTGCGCCATCGTGGTCGAGCCAATTCAGGGTGAAGGCGGCGTGATGCCGGCCACGCCAGAATTTATGCAAGGTCTGCGCGCGCTGTGCGATGAACACAATGCGCTGCTGGTGCTGGATGAAGTGCAGAGCGGCATGGGACGTAGCGGTAAACTGTTTGCGTATGAGCATTACGGTATCAAGCCCGATATTATTACCAGCGCGAAAGCGCTGGGCGGCGGTTTCCCGGTGAGCGCGATGTTGACCACCAACGATATTGCCTCGGTGATGGCGCCGGGCGTTCACGGCACCACTTACGGCGGTAATCCGCTGGCCTGTGCCATCGCTGAAACTGCGCTGGATATCATCAATACGCCAGAAGTGCTGGAAGGCGTGGAAGCGCGTCGTCAGCAGTTTGTTGAAGCGCTGCAAGCTATCGACAGCAAGTTCGATATTTTCAGCGAAATTCGCGGCAAAGGGCTGCTGATTGGTGCCGCGCTGAAGCCGCAGTTCGCCAGCAAGGCGCGTGACATCCTCAATGCTTCTGCAGCGGAAGGGCTGATGATTCTCACCGCTGGCACCGACGTGATTCGTTTTGTGCCGTCGCTGGTGATTGAACCTACCGATATCGCCGAAGGCATGACGCGTTTCGCCAGCGCGATTGAAAAGGTGCTGGCTGCTTAATCCGCTTTCGGACGTAACACCTTGAGCCAGCGACCATGATGCGGTCGCTGGCTCCACGCCAGCGATGAGATGGTATGCATCACGCTGAGGTGCTGCAAAATCCGCTTCACATGCTGTTCGACAATCGTCACCGGCCCTTCATTCAGATTCTCCGGCGCTTCCAGAATATTGCTGTCGTTGCCCGGTCCGTCATACGCCAGCCGCTGCTGACAACGCTGCAGCGCGATTTCACAGGATTGCAGATAACGTTCCGCCAGCTTGGCCGTCAACATGGTGTGCTCACGCGCCAGAATCGTCATGGCGTTAATATGCTCGACGATGAACTGACTGTGCGTAACCCACATGCGCATATCTTTCAGATATTGCAGGTTAAAGCCCGGCTCGCTCGATGCCTGGTTCAATGAATTGAACAGCGCGTTGTGCGCCTGATTAACCTTCATGCGCTGATAAGCCAGTTTCTCCGGCGACTGTTCCGGCCCCAACAGCATTCGCAGCGCTTCCTGATAGGCTTCCAGCGCATCGTGCGCGTTCTTGCGCAGTAGCCCGCTTTGCCACTGCGGCCACAGCCAAATCATCCCGGCGAAGGCAATTAAACAGCCCATCAAGGTATCCATCATGCGCGGCAGCAGAAACTGTGCACCGTTGAGCGACAGCAGCTGCAGCGAATACACCGCCGTGACGGTGAAGCCAATCATCGACCAGCCGTAATATTTCCGCGTGATCAGATAACTCGCCAGCGTGATCCCCAGCATAAACAGCAGCGTGATCGATTCCGGTACCGCCAGCCGTAACGAGGCGGCGGCGATCAGCAAACCGGCAAAGGTGCCCAGCGCACGGTGCTGGATGCGCACGCGCGTCGCGCTGTAACCGTTCTGGCTGACGAACATGATGGTCATCAGAATCCAGTAAGGTTTGGGGATGTTAAAGAACAGCGCCAGCGCGCTGCCAAACATCAGCATTACGGCGAAGCGTGCCGCGGTGCGTAACGCGGTGGATTTGAATGACAGATAACTGCGCAGCGCCGGTAACAGCGGCAACCGGCGCTGGCGATCGGCCATCAGGTCACGCGTGTAGAGCGGCTTCTGCGTACGCAATACGCGGGCGATGCGGCTGAAGTGATACAGGCAGAAGTTGCCGACCGGATTATCCGGATGCTGGCGCGCAATTTTCTCCAGCGCGCCGAGCTGTTTCTCCATGTGGAAACGGTCTGGCAGCTGATGGTAGAGAATCGCATCCGCCAGCACGCGCAGTCGCGCCGAGATGATTTTGGCGTTCCAGCGAATCACCGCTTCGGCGTGGCTCTCTTCAACCAGCTTCTGCACCTCTTCCGGCTGATGCAAACTCACCGAGATGTGTTCCTGTAAATCCAGCGCCACCTGGAAAGCGCGCGTCAGGCGTTTGTGGCTGTTATCGCGGCTGGCCGACAGCATATGCATTTGCTGGTAGCAGGTGGTGATGAGATCGACCGCCTTTTGCTGACGCGCCAGCAGCGGCGGCAGCGCTTTTTCTGGATCAGTCAGCTGCGTCAGTAAGGTGTATTTAGCATCGCAATAATCCGCCAGTTCGCGGAACAGCAGGCTGAGCGACTCGCGCATCGGCTGCTCTTTCCACAGCCAGAACCAGAACCAGTTGAATAAGCCGTACCACAGCGTGCCGCCAATGTAGAGCAGCGGCGGCACCCACATCGGCATGCGTCCCACTAAGCTGAGCGTAAAGATGGCGGCTATCAAAGTTGCGGGCAGCAAGCGCGCATGCAGCGGGCCGATTTCGCCGGTTACGCCAATCAGCAGCGGCAGCGCCAGCAAAATCAGCGGCAGCGGAATCTGGTAAGCGGTGAGGATTTGCATCAGGAAACTGCCGGTGGCAAACAGCGAGCCACCCACAATCAGGCGTTTGAAAAAGCGTTTGTGCGGCGTATCCAGCCCCGCCATGTTGCAGCAGGCCGGCACTAATGAGAACAGCAGACCTTTTTGCAGATCGCCAAACAGCCAGCCGAGAGCCACAGGCAGGCACAGCACCAGCGTTTGCCGCAGCGCATAGTTAACTTCGGGATGATAGATGATTCGGCGCCACATCAGCTCATCGCAAATAGAAACGGCGCGATGTTGCCATCACGCCGTGGGTGAGAAGAAATTAGCGGGTGCCGTAAACGACGATGGTTTTACCGTGTGCGGAGATCAGGTTTTGATCTTCCAGCATTTTCAGGATACGACCCACGGTTTCGCGTGAGCAGCCCACGATCTGACCAATCTCCTGACGGGTGATTTTGATTTGCATCCCGTCTGGGTGAGTCATCGCATCTGGCTGTTTGGCCAGATTTAGCAGCGTTTGCGCGATACGTCCGGTTACATCGAGGAAGGCAAGGTTGCCCACTTTCTCAGATGTGACTTGCAGACGACGCGCCATTTGCGACGAAAGTCGCATTAAAATATCCGGGTTTACCTGAATCAGCTGACGGAATTTTTTGTATGAAATTTCAGCCACTTCGCAGGCAGACTTCGCACGTACCCAGGCACTACGTTCCTGGCCTTCTTCGAAAAGACCGAGTTCGCCGATGAAATCTCCCTGATTGAGGTAGGAGAGAATCATCTCTTTGCCTTCTTCATCTTTAATCAGTACCGCTACGGAACCTTTTACGATGTAGTACAGCGTTTCCGCTTTCTCACCCTGATGGATGAGCGTGCTTTTGGATGGATATTTGTGAATATGGCAATGGGACAGGAACCATTCGAGTGTAGGGTCTGTTTGCGGTTTGCCGAGAACCATTCGCTATTATCCTCTGTTGTAATCGTGCCCAAAATACAGGGGGCATTTTTCCCTGTCAGGCGGTTTAATCGTCGAGCGTTTCCAGTAAAGGAAAAATTATTCCGGGTGGACTCTTAAGCTACGCTTTTGATTCTTCCGGCCTTCGTCTGTGATGACGAAAATATTTTCAGCACTGTTTGTAGCACAGCTTTTGCGAGCTGTCTTGTGTTGTCTCGCTTCAGCAGAAGGGGGATTACTCTGGATTGCTGTTTGTCAGGTGAAAGCGTACTCTGGCGGCAAAACCGCCGCTTCAGGAGAGAGAATAATGCAGGCACGAGTGAAATGGGTGGAAGGTCTTACCTTTCTCGGAGAATCCTCATCTGGCCATCAGGTATTAATGGACGGTAATTCCGGTGACAAAGCGCCAAGTCCAATGGAGATGGTGCTGATGGCCGCAGGCGGCTGTAGCGCCATTGATGTGGTGTCGATCCTGCAAAAAGGGCGCAGCGATGTGGCCGATTGCGAAGTGAAACTCACCTCAGAACGCCGTGAAGAGGCGCCACGCATTTTTACCACCATCAACCTGCATTTTATTGTCAGCGGCAAAGCGTTGAGCGATAAAGCGGTTGCGCGCGCGGTTGACCTGTCGGCGGAAAAATATTGCTCGGTGGCGATCATGCTGGGTAAAGGCGTGGAAATTACCCACAGTTATGAGGTTGTCGAGTTGTAATCGGTCGTAGGGGAGGCATTCATGCCTCCCTTTTCACAGCCCGCACCAAACCTATTCAATCCGCTTCCCTTCAATCAGTCGCTGCACCAGCGGCAGCATAATCAGCTCCATCGCCAATCCCATTTTGCCGCCCGGCACCACCAGCGTATTGATGTGCGAAATAAACGATCCCTGAATCATCGCCAGCAGATAGGGGAACGCGATACCTTCCAGGCCACGGAAATGAATCACCACGAAGCTTTCGTCGAGCGACGGAATTTCGCGGGCGGCAAACGGGTTTGAGGTATCAACGGTCGGCACGCGCTGGAAGTTAATGTGGGTGCGCGAGAATTGTGGCGTGATGAAGTTAATGTAATCCTCCATCGAACGTACTACCGAATCCATTACTGCTTCGCGTGAATGACCGCGCTCGCCGGTGTCACGCACCAGCTTCTGAATCCATTCAAGGTTAACAATTGGTACCACGCCAACCAGCAGATCGACATGCTCCGCCACATTTTGCTGCTGCGTGACCACGCCGCCGTGCAAGCCTTCATAAAACAGCACATCGGTGTTTTCCGGCAGCGGCTGCCACGGCGTGAAAGTGCCCGGCACCTGATTCCACGGCACCGCTTCATCGTAGGTGTGCAGATATTTGCGTGATTCGCCGAGGCCGGTTTGGCCGTAATGTTTGAACGTCTGCTCCAGTAGGCCGAAATCATTGGCTTCCGGGCCGAAGTAGCTGATGTGGCGACCGAGATCGCGCGCTTTGCGGATCGCCATGTCCATTTCCGGACGTGTGAAGCGATGGAAACTGTCGCCCTCGAGTTCCGCCGCATGCAGATTCAGCTGCTGGAAAATCTTGCGGAAGGCGAGGCTGGTGGTGGTGGTTCCGGCGCCGCTGGAACCGGTGACGGCAATAATTGGATGCCTGGCTGACATAACAGAGCTCCCTGTGAGGTCCGGCGATGAGCATTGTTACCACGAATTGCCGCTGGGTGCATCAGCCGCGGAATTCACCCTTCGGCATAATATTGATCGATTCATGCAGTTCCGACCACACCAACACCACGTCGCCGCGCTCCAGCTGGCGGCGCACATCGGCGACTTTTTGCAGCAAACTGCGTTCCTGCTCGCCGTAATCGGTGCCTTCGCGTAACACGAAGGTTTCAATCAGGTTTTCCAGCGTCTCCGCTTCGAGTTCTTGCCAGGGAATAATCACAATTACACATCCAGATAGGTTGAGAGCCAGTCGGGCACGCGCTGTTCCAGCCACATTTTCGGTTTAAGCAAGGTGCCGCCGACAAAGCCGACGTGGCCGCCTTGCTGCGTCAGCTGATACTGAATGGAAGCTGACAGCTGGTCAGGTTGCGGGATCACGGCATCGGTCATAAAGGGATCGTCTTGCGCATGAATGATCAGCAGCGGTTTGCGCACGCCGGTGAGCAGCGGCATAGCGCTGGCTCGTTGATAATAGTCGTTGGCGTCAATAAAACCGTGCGCCCGTGCGGTTATCGCATCATCGAACTCACGTAAGCGGCGGAAAGCACGTAGCTGGCTGAGATCGACCGGCAGCGTGCCGGGCCAGGCGCGCAGTTTACGCGTGGCGTTCTTTTTCAGCTGCGTCAGTAAATAGTGCTGATAGAAGCGCGAGAAGCCAACGTCCAGCTTGCCGCTGCACGGCTCCAGCGCCAGCGGCGCTGAGATAGCGATGCCGGCATCAATCGGTACGTCGTGACCTTGCTGACCCAGCAGGCAAGCCAGCATGTTGCCGCCCAGCGAAACGCCGACAGCGGCGGTCGGCACGCTGCCCCATTCGCGTTGCAGCCAGTTAAGGAAGTAGGTGGCGTCTTCAGTTTCACCGGAGTGATAGATGCGCTTTAAGCGATTAGGCTCGCCGCTGCAGCCGCGAAAGTGCATCACCACCGCCAGCCAGCCGCGCGCCTGACACGCCTGCATCAGGCCGTGCGCATACGGGCTGCGAAAGCTGCCTTCCAGGCCGTGAAACATCACCATGCGCGGTTTATGACGCGCCTGTGCCGGATCTTCACTCCATGCTAAATCGACAAAATCGCCGTCCGGCAGGTCAAGACGCTGCCAGTGCGGACGCAACGTGACGCGGCGGCGCAGAATGCGCGGCAGCAGCGTTTGCAGATGCGCGTTACTGAATCCGCGCAGTGGTTTAAAGCGCTCGCCGCTGGGGCGATCAAAATAGCTTGGGTAAAGGCTTGTCTGATGCATAAGTCGCTGATAGCTTCGATGGGTTGTTCGCTTTACTGGGTGAGGAGCACCCGAATATACATGGAACTGAGTCTTTTTTTATCAATGTTAGGTTTTCTTTGGGTCGCGGCCATCACGCCCGGGCCCAATAATATGTTACTTACCGCCTCGGGTGCTAATTTTGGCTTCCTGCGCACCATTCCGCTGCTCATTGGTATCATGATTGGTATGCAAGTCATGTTGCTGATGGTGGCATTTGGCATCGGCGGTCTCATCCTGCTTTATCCTTCGCTGCATCTCATCCTGAAGATTGCCGGTAGCCTTTATCTGCTGTGGCTGGCCTGGAAAATCGCCAGCGCCGAGTATGAAAAGCTGGAAACCGATGATGTGACGGTAAAACAGATGCCGTTCTGGCAAGGCGGTTTGCTGCAGCTGATCAACCCGAAAGCCTGGCTTATGGCGCTCGGTGCGGTGGCCAGTTTCAGCCTGGCGGGTAGCGAATATCTGCATTCGGTGCTGGCGATCAGCCTCGGCATGTTCATGGTAAATGTGGTTTCCGGGGTGATCTGGATGGGCTTTGGCTCGCTGATTGGACGTCTGCTGCGCAGCCCACGCGCGTGGAAAATGTTCAATCTGGCGATGGGCTTGCTCACCGCCGCGTGCGTATTGCTGATTTGGCGCTGAGTTAACTGGAAGCGCGTTCAACGCGCTTCCACGGCAACACTTCATGTACTACCGACGAGTTGGGCTGGCGGATGCGTTGCAGCAGCAGCTGTACGCTGCGCACACCCATGCGATTCATCGGCTGCTCAATCGTCGTCAGCGGTGGATTCAGGCTGCTGGTAAAGTTGATGCCATCAAATCCCACCACCGCTAAATCTTCCGGCACGCGTAAACCCGCTTCCAGCGCTGCGTGTATTACGCCAACCGCCAACACATCCGACACCGCAAACACTGCATCCGGCCGTTCCGGCTGCGTCAGCAGTTCGCGCAAGGCCGCACTGCCCGACTCGCAGGTGACATTCTCGGCGTAGGCCACGCCGCACCAGCTGAGTTCCAGCTGTTCCAGCGCGGCGCGATATCCCTCTTCGCGCTTGTGCGAATAGAGGTAGCGCATATCACAGTTCACCAGCGCAATACGGCGTCGGCCTTTGCTCGCCAGATAACGCACGGTTTCGAAAGCCGCTTCTTTATTATCAATCGCCACGCTTGAGGCGGCGATCGCCGGATCGTATTCGGCGCACTGCACCCAAGGCGCATCGCCAATCAATTCCTTTAGCTCCTGCAAACTGCTGGCGGCATCCATGGTGATCACGCCGTCGACCACTTTGCCGGTGAGCAGGGCGATGTAGGCCGCTTCGCGACGCAGCTGCGATCCCGAGTTACACAGCAGAATGTGGTAACCCTGCGCTTCCGCTTCGGCTTCAATGCCCTGAACCACGCGCGAGCAGAACGGATTGGTGATGTCGGGAATCAGCACTAACAACATATGGCTTTGTGAAGTACGCAGCTGGCGCGCCAGTAAGTTGGGCTGATAGTCGCAGATGTCGATGGCCGCCAGCACTTTGGCGCGCGTGTCCGGGCGCACGCCGGGATTCTGGTTCAAAACCCGTGAAACGGTGGCTTTGGACACGCCAGCCAGGTGTGCGACTTTCTCAATCGACATGGATTCAGGACCGCTCGTTAAGAGTGAAAAATGAGATGTCTATCAATATCACAGCTGCTATGTGAGCGCGTGACATATTTACCGATTTCCCTTTTCTTTCCATTTGCACTTCCTGCATAGCCTTACCCGATGTTGATCTAAGAACGGATCGTCATTAGGGATAATTTTTAATTCCTTTATGAAATTACTCTTGCTGGAGAAACTGCGCAGACAAAAACACATTGGGGTGAATGATGATGGCGATGAAAAAAACAATAACGGCAGTCGCAGCGGCTCTGGCCCTGATGGCGTTCCAGGCGCAAGCGGTCAACGTTACCGTGGCGTATCAGACGTCGGCGGAACCGGCCAAAGTGGCGCAGGCGGATAACACCTTCGCCAAAGAGAGCGGTGCCACCGTGGACTGGCGCAAATTTGATAGCGGAGCCAGCGTGCTGCGTGCTCTGGCATCGGGCGACGTCCAGATTGGTAATATCGGTTCCAGCCCGCTGGCGGTCGCCGCCACGCAAAAGCTGCCAATTGAAGCTTTCCTGCTGGCCTCACAGCTCGGTAACTCCGAAGCGCTGGTGGTGAAGAAAACCATCAAAGATCCTAAAGACCTGATTGGTAAGCGCATCGCCGTGCCGTTCATCTCGACTACGCATTACAGCTTCCTCGCCGCGCTCAAGCATTGGGGCATCAAGCCTTCGCAAGTGACCTTAGTCAACCTGCAGCCACCGGCGATTATTGCTGCCTGGAAACGCGGTGACATTGACGGTGCTTACGTCTGGTCTCCGGCGGTAAATGAGCTAGAGAAAGATGGCAATGTGCTGACGGATTCCTCGCAGGTTGGCAAGTGGGGCGCGCCAACGCTTGATGTGTGGGTGGTGCGTAAAGACTTTGCACAGCAGCATCCAGAAATCGTCACCGCCTTTGCCCGCAGCGCGCTTGAAGCGCAGCAAGCTTACATTGCCAATCCGGATCAATGGCTGAAGCAGTCAGACAATCTGAGCAAGCTGGCGCGCCTGAGTGGTGTACCCGAAGCGGATGTGCCGGTGCTGGTGAAAGGCAACACCTATCTCACCGCGCAGCAGCAGGTAGAGCAGCTCGGCAAACCGGTGAACAAGGCGATTGTCGATACCGCCGGCTTCCTGAAAGAGCAGGGCAAAGTGCCAGAAGCGGATAGCGATTACAGCAGCTTCGTTACCACGCGCTTCGTTGCACCCTTAGCGAAATAACCGGAGGTCGTATGCTTAACATCACCAATCTCAATGCGCGTTACGCCGGACAACCCGCGTTGCAGGACATCAACCTGCAGCTGGGCAGCCGAGACCTGCTGGTGGTGTTAGGCCCTTCCGGCTGTGGCAAAACCACGCTGCTGAACCTCATCGCCGGCTTTCTGCCGCTGGAATCCGGCAGCATTACGCTGGATGGCAAAAAGGTGGAAGGGCCGGGCGCGGAACGCGGCGTGGTATTTCAGAATGAAGGCTTGCTGCCGTGGCGCAACGTGATTGATAACGTTTCGTTCGGCTTGCAACTGGCGGGGATGGCGAAGGCGGAGCGCCATACCCTTGCACGCCGTTTGATCCGCAAAGTAGGACTGGAAGGTGCAGAAAAGCGTTTTATCTGGCAGCTCTCTGGGGGTCAACGTCAGCGCGTGGGCATTGCGCGTGCGCTGGCGGCTGATCCTCAGTTGCTGCTGTTAGATGAGCCGTTCGGTGCGCTGGACGCCTTTACCCGCGAACAGATGCAAACCCTGCTGCTCACACTGTGGCGTGATACCGGCAAACAGATTCTGCTGATCACTCACGACATCGAAGAAGCGGTGTTCCTCGCCAGCGAACTGGTGCTGCTGTCGCCGGGACCGGGCCGCATAGTGGAACGTTTGAAACTCGACTTCGGTCAGCGCTTCGCCGCCGGGGAAGCGTGCCGCAGCATCAAATCCGATCCGGCGTTTATCGAACGTCGCGAATATGTCCTGAATCAGGTGTTTTCCCAGCGTGAGGCGTTTATATGAGTGCGGTGATTGATGAGAAAACCCAAGCGCGTCGTCGCGGACTGCGCTGGCCGTTCTCGCGCCAGTTCTCACTCAGCCTGCTCAGCGTTGGCCTGTTGCTGCTGTTGTGGTGGGCGATAACTGCGCTCGGCTTAGTGGCGCCGCTGTTTTTACCGCCGCCGCAAGTGGTGCTGCAGAAGCTGATCTTGATTGCCAGCCCGCAAGGCTTTATGGACGCCACGCTTTGGCAGCACTTGGGCGCGAGCCTGGCGCGCATGCTGGTGGCGCTGTTCTTTGCCGCGCTGATTGGCATTCCGGTCGGGATTGCCATGGGCCTGAGCCCGGCGATTCGCGGCTTGCTTGATCCGCTGATCGAACTCTATCGCCCGGTGCCGCCGCTGGCCTATTTGCCGCTGATGGTGATTTGGTTCGGCATCGGCGAAACGTCGAAGATTTTACTGATTTATCTGGCGATTTTCGCGCCGGTGACCTTATCGACACTGGCAGGCGTGAAGAATGCCCAGCAGGTACGCATTCGCGCGGCACAGGCGTTGGGCGCATCGCGCTGGCAGCTGCTGCGCTTTGTGATTCTGCCCGGCGCGCTGCCGGAGATCCTCACCGGCTTGCGCATTGGTCTCGGCGTGGGTTGGTCAACGCTGGTGGCGGCGGAATTGATTGCCGCTACGCGTGGACTCGGCTTTATGGTGCAGTCGGCGGGTGAGTTCCTCGCCACCGACGTGGTACTGGCCGGTATCGCCGTGATTGCCCTGATTGCTTTTGGCTTAGAACTGGGTCTGCGCGCCTTGCAGCGCCGACTGACGCCCTGGAATGGAGAACAGCAATGAACGAACGACTTTCTTTTACCGCTTTGGGCCCGCATATCGGGGCGCAGGTTAGCGATGTTGATCTCAGCCGTCCGCTGAGCGATGCACAGTTTGAACAGCTTTATCATGGCCTGGTGCGCCATCAGGTGTTGTTCCTGCGCAATCAGGTGATTACTCCGGAACAGCAGCGCGCGCTGGCGATTCGCTTTGGCGATCTGCATATCCATCCGGTCTATCCGCATGCGGAAGGCGTGGAGGAGATCATCGTGCTGGATACCCATCAGGATAATCCGCCGGATAACGACAACTGGCACACCGATGTCACCTTTATTCAAACGCCACCGGCAATTGCGATTCTGGCTTCCAAACTGCTGCCGGAGAGCGGCGGCGATACCTTGTGGTCAACCGGCATTGCGGCCTATGAAGCGCTTTCTGAGCCCTTTAAGACGCTGTTGAATGGGCTGCAGGCGGAGCACGACTTTAAGAAGTCGTTTCAGGAGTACAAATACCGTAAAACCGAGGAAGAGCATCAGCGCTGGCAGCAAGCGGTTGCCAAAAATCCGCCGGTGCAGCATCCGGTGATTCGTACGCATCCGGTGAGCGGACGCAAGGCGCTGTTTGTGAATGAAGGTTTTACTACGCGTTTGCTGGGCTTAAGCGAAAAAGAGAGCGATGCGCTGCTTAACTTCCTGTTCTGGCATAGCGCTAAACCGGAGTTCCAGGTGCGCTGGCGCTGGCAGGAGAATGATGTGGCGATCTGGGATAACCGCGTGACGCAGCATTATGCCAATGCGGATTATTACCCGGCGCGGAGAGTAATGCATCGTGCGACGGTGTTGGGGGATAAGCCGTTTTGATTTGGAATAGTGCTCGCTGTCCCCCATCCCGGCCTTCCCCCGCAAGCGGGGGAAGGAGATGCTGCCACATGCAGCTTCATCACTGACATGTGGCAGCATCTTCCTCCCCCATTTATGGGGGAGGACCGAGGAGGGGGACAGCGCGCACAATCAACCAGCCAGCATCTGCTCCAGCTGTTCCTGCGCATCCAGCCATGCCATTTCGACCTCTTCCAGCGCGGCTTTACTCTCGGCCTGACGCTGCAGCGCCACGTTCAAGTCGGCTTTGCGGCTCTGATCGTAAATTGCGCTGTCGGCTAACTGCGCTTCGGCATCGCTGAGCTGGCTTTGCCACTTCGCCATCTGCTTCTCAAGCTTTTCGATCTCTTTGCGCAGCGGCTGCGTTTGTGCACGCAGTTCGGCGTCGCGGCGTTTCTGGTCTTTACGGGATTGCGCGCTGTTGCCGTTATCCTGCTTCGGCGCGGCATCCTGTTGCGCTTGCTGCTTCTGCAGATCGCTCAGCCACTGCTGATAATCTTCCAGATCGCCTTCAAATACATCGACCTTGCCGTCGTGCACCAGATAGAGATCGTCGGTGGTGGCGCGCAGCAGATGACGATCGTGCGAGACCACCACCAACGCGCCTTCGAAATCAATCAGCGCTTCGGTCAGCGCCTGACGCATATCGAGATCGAGGTGGTTAGTCGGTTCATCAAGCAGCAGCAGGTTCGGGCGCTGCCAGACAATTAATGCCAGCACCAGACGCGCTTTTTCGCCGCCGGAGAAACGTTCAGTGATTTCGCTGACTTTATCGCCCTGGAAGCCGAAGCCGCCAAGATAGTCGCGCAGCTGCTGCTCAAGCACTTTCGGCGCGATGCGTGATAAATGCTGCAACGGTGATTCATCGGCGCGCAGATATTCCAACTGATGCTGAGCGAAGTAACCGAGCTTGATGCCTTTCGCCAGGCCAACTTTGCCATCCAGCGCCTCGAGCTCACCGGCGAGCAGTTTAATTAGCGTCGATTTACCCGCGCCGTTACGGCCCAGCAGGCCAATACGCGAACCCGGCACAAGGTTGAGTTTGATGGCGTCGAGAATGATGCGTTCGCCATAACCGGCGGTGACGCGCTCCATCTTCAGCAACGGATTCGGCAAACTTTCCGGCGCGCGGAAACTGAAGCTGAATGGGTTGTCGACGTGCGCCGGCGCAATCAGCTCCATGCGCTCCAGCATTTTGATACGGCTTTGCGCCTGCTTCGCTTTGGTGGCCTGCGCGCGGAAGCGATCGATATACTTCTGCAGGTGCGCCACTTTTTCCTGCTGGCTCTGGAACAGCGCCTGCTGTTGCGCCAGCTTGGCGACGCGCTGACGTTCGAACGAGCTGTAGTTGCCGGTGTATTCAAACATCGTTTGCTGTTCGATGTGGATGATCTTATCGACCACCGGATCGAGGAAGTCGCGGTCGTGCGAAATCAGCACCAGCGTGCCTTCGTAGCTTTTCAGCCAGCGTTCAAGCCAGATCACTGCATCGAGATCGAGGTGGTTGGTCGGTTCATCGAGTAGCAGCAGATCGGAACGGCACACCAGCGCCTGCGCAAGGTTAAGGCGCATGCGCCAGCCACCGGAGAAGTCACTCACCGGCCGCATTAATTGTTCCTGGCTAAAGCCCAAACCGTGCAACAAACTTGAGGCGCGAGCAGGTATGCTCCACGCCTGAATCGCGTCCAGCTTGCCGTGCACCAAGGCGATGGCGTTGCCATCGTTGCGCGCATTGGCGTCGGCTAATTCGGATTCAAGCTGACGATATTCACGGTCGCCGTCGATAACATACTCCAGCGCGGGTTTGCTCAGCGCCGGGGTTTCCTGATTGACCCACGCCAGCGCCCAGTTGCTCGGGAAGGTGGCGTTACCTGCATCGCTGCTGATTTCGCCCTTCAGCAATGACAGCAGCGTTGATTTGCCGCAGCCGTTTTTACCCACTAAGCCCACTTTCTGGCCTGGGTTAATGGTGGCTGTTGCGTTATCCAGCAGCACGTTGGTGCCGCGGCGAATTTGTAGTGCTGAAAAGACAATCATAAGCGCCGTATCGTCAGAATATGTTAATTTACCGGCAACATAATTCGAGAAAATTTGTTGCGTCGAGCATGGTAGCGGAATTCCTGTGCCGTGACGACGCTTTGGAGGGGAACGATGTCGCAGCCACCCAAAATATTGCTGCTTTACGCCCATCCGGAATCACAGGATTCGATTGCTAATCGGGTTTTGCTGCAGTCGGCTATGGAACTGGACCACGTCACGGTGCACGATTTATACGCCCACTATCCGGATTTCTTTATTGATATTCACCATGAGCAACAGTTGCTGCGCGAACATCAAATCGTTGTATTCCAACATCCACTTTATACCTACAGCTGCCCGGCGCTCCTGAAGGAGTGGCTGGATCGTGTGCTGTCGCGCGGCTTTGCCAGCGGTCCGGATGGCAATGCGCTGGAAGGGAAATACTGGCGCAGCGTGGTGACCACCGGCGAACCCGAAGCGGCATATCACCATAGCGGCCTGAATCGCTATCCGATGAGTGACATCATGCGTCCATTTGAGCTGACGGCGCAGATGTGTCGCATGCACTGGATGACGCCGATGGTGATTCATTGGGCGCGTCGGCAGACGCCGGAAGTGATGCGTAATTTTGCGCGAGCGTACGGCGACTGGCTGGCTTCACCGCTGCCGCAAGGAGGTGTGTGATGGAAGGCGAAACGTTACTGACGGCGGGCGTCATTTATCTGGTTGCGGCGGTGCTGATTGTGCCGATTGCGGCGCGTCTCGGCATTGGCGCGGTGCTGGGCTATTTGCTGGCCGGTATTGCGATTGGTCCGTGGGGATTGGGTTTCATCAGCGACGTTGAGGAGATTCTGCACTTCTCCGAACTCGGCGTGGTGTTCCTGATGTTCATCATCGGGCTGGAACTGAACCCGTCGAAACTCTGGGCGCTGCGCCGTTCTATCTTTGGCGTGGGTGCCGCTCAGGTGCTGATCTCGGCCGCCATTCTCGGTGGATTGCTGTGGCTGACCGACTTTAGCTGGCAGGCGGCGGTGATTGGCGGCATTGGCCTGGCGATGTCATCCACAGCGATGGCGCTGCAGCTGATGCGCGATAAAGGCATGAACCGCAGTGAATCGGGTCAGCTCGGTTTCTCGGTGTTGCTGTTCCAGGATTTGGCGGTGATCCCCGCGTTGGCATTGGTGCCGCTGCTGGCGGGCGGCGATAGCGGCCACGTTGACTGGTTGAAAGTCGGGATGAAAGTGCTGGCGTTCGGCGGGATGCTGATTGGTGGCCGTTATCTGCTGCGCCCGATTCTGCGCTTTATTGCCGCATCCGGCGTACGCGAAGTGTTTACTGCCGCGTCGCTGCTGCTGGTGCTGGGTTCGGCGCTGTTTATGGACGCGCTCGGCCTGTCGATGGCGTTGGGTACTTTTATCGCCGGTATTCTGTTGGCGGAAAGTGAATATCGTCACGAGCTGGAAGTGGCCATCGAACCGTTCAAAGGCTTGCTGTTGGGCTTGTTCTTTATTTCGGTTGGCATGGCGCTGAATCTCGGCGTGCTTTATACCCACATCACTGAAATTTTGTTGGGCGTGCTGATTCTGGTGACGGTGAAAACGCTGGTGCTGTATGTGCTGGGACGCATTTATGGCCTGCGCAGTTCAGAGCGCCAGCAGTTTGCCGGTGTGTTAAGCCAGGGCGGCGAATTTGCCTTTGTGCTGTTCTCAGCGGCGTCTTCGGCCAAAATGTTCAGCGGCGACCAAATGCCGCTGCTGCTGGTAACGGTGACGTTGTCGATGATGACCACGCCGCTGCTGATGAACGGCATCGACCGTTTACTGGCGCATCGCTTTAATGAACCCGATGAAAACGCCGAGAAGCACTTTGTCGAAGACGATCAGCCGCAGGTCATTGTGGTGGGATTTGGTCGTTTTGGTCAGGTGGTTGGCCGTTTACTGATGGCCAACAACAAACGCATTACGGTGCTGGAGCGCGACATCTCTGCAGTGAGCCTGATGCGTAAATATGGCTATAAGGTTTATTATGGCGACGCCACCGAGCTGGAGCTGCTGCGTGCAGCGGGCGCCGAGAATGCGCAATCCATCGTCATTACCTGTAACGATCCGGAAGATTCGATGACCATCGTGCAGCTGTGTCAACAGCACTTCCCGCAGTTGGAAATCCTGGCGCGCGCGCGTGGACGTGTTGAGGCGCACGAACTGTTGCAGGCGGGCGTCACGCTGTTCTCACGTGAGACGTTCTCCAGTGCGCTGGAGCTGGGCCGCAAAACGCTGATCTCGCTGGGCATGCATCCGCATCAGGCGCAGCGCGCACAGCAGCATTTCCGTCGTCTGGATATGCGCATGCTGCGTGAACTGGTGCCAAGCCATGATGACAGCGCGCAGGTTTCACGTGTGCGTGAGGCGCGGCGCGAGCTGGAGGATATCTTCCAGCGCGAAATGCAGCACGAAAAACGCCAGTTCGACGGCTGGGATGAGGAGTAGATCTATACTTACTTAATCCGTTCATTAACGACGGCAGGAAACAGTATGCGTAAACGCTTTATAGCCGGTGCGGTTTGTCCAAAGTGCCAGGCAAAAGATACCTTGGCGTTGTGGCGTGAAAACAACGTTGAAGTGGTGGAATGTGTTCAGTGCGGCCATCAGATGCGTGAAGCTGACAAGCAGGTGCGCGATCAGGTTCGCACTAATGAGCAAGTGATCGGAGTTTTTCATCCTGAGTAGCGCAATGGCGCAGCTTTTTTTAAGCTTGAACTTACAGCGGGATTGAATTCCGCTACAATCGGCGCCATTAACGCTGAGCAGTATGCCGCAACACTATTGGCATCCTCAGTCTTGAACCTTTCTGGTTGGTTTATTGCACGCAAAATTGACCAATGGGACGGGATCTTAGTTCTCAACGGTTAGGAGATATCATGAAAGTAGCAAAAGACCTGGTGGTGAGCCTGGCGTATCAGGTTCGTACCGAAGACGGTGTATTGGTTGACGAGTCACCGGTGAGTGCACCGTTGGACTATCTGCACGGTCATGGTTCCCTGATTTCTGGTCTGGAAAAAGCGCTGGAAAATCATGATGTAGGCGATAAGTTTGACGTGCATATCCCGGCGAATGACGCTTACGGTCAATACGATGACAACCTCGTACAGCGCGTACCAAAAGACGTGTTTATGGGCGTTGATGAACTGCAGGTTGGCATGCGCTTCCTGGCAGAAACCGATCAAGGTCCAGTACCGGTTGAAATCACCGAAGTTGAAGATGAGCACGTAGTGGTTGATGGTAACCACATGCTGGCGGGTCAGAACCTGAACTTCAACGTGGAAGTTGTGGCAATTCGCGCAGCGACCGAAGAAGAGCTGGCGCACGGTCACGTGCATGGCGCGGATGGTCATCATCACGATCATGACCACGACCATGGTCACGATCACGGCCAGGGCGGCTGTGGCACTGGCGGCTGCGGCTGCAGCCACTAATCAGTGTTACGCTGACGAGGCCACCTTCGGGTGGCCTTTCTTTTTAGTAATGCGGCGGCGGCGTTTCTTCTGACTGTGATGCGATCATCGACGGCGCGCTATCTTTCACTTTATCGATTAACAGACGCACTTGCTCGCGCAGTCTAATCATCTCCAGTTCATGCTGAACCACCGTTTGATTGAGCTGATCGATGGTGTATTCCTGAAAAGCCAGCTTGCTCTCCAGCGCCTCAAGGCGTTGTTCCCATTCTGTTGGTTGCATGATCTTTCCTCATCTTGCGGTGCTGCGCGTTAGTCTGTTTCGGGCGTGATTCTACGGCGTTTCACTTCAGAATCACCTGATATTTTACCTTTCCGCGTCATGCTGCATTGAAACGGCGCATAACGCCTATATCTCTGATGAAACTTCCTGAAGCAAAAAAGGTCGGAGGTTGAACGGGTAATTACATTGTGGGAGTGTTCGCCGCTGCCACGTAAAGTTATAGTGTGGGCCTCAGTCCGCAATGATTCCCGAGGTTAGAGGCTTCGGTTTTGGAGAAAGGATGAATTCACTGTTTAAAGTCACATTGTTAGCTACCACCATGGCCTTCGCGCTGAATGCACCGCTGGCAATGGCAGCAGAAACCGCCGCTGCTCCAGCAGACGCCGCTCAGGCCGCGCCGCAAGCACCGAAAAATGCTGCCTTCAAAAACGAAGATCAGCAATCAGCCTATGCACTTGGCGCGTCCCTTGGTCGCTACATGGACAACTCTCTGAAGGAACAAGAGAAGCTGGGCATCAAACTGGATAAAGATCAGTTGATCGCGGGTGTTCAGGACGCCTTTGGCGGCAAGAGCAAACTCTCTGATCAAGAGATCGAGCAAACCCTGCAGGCCTTTGAAGGCCGCGTGAAAGGTGCAGCTCAGGCGAAGATGGAAAAAGACGCGAAAGAGAACTCCGATAAGGGCTCTGCTTACGCTGACAAGTTCGCCAAAGAAAAAGGCGTGAAGAAAACCGAATCTGGCCTGCTGTATCAGGTAGAGAAAGAAGGTACCGGTGATGTGCCTAAAGACAGCGACACTGTGGTTGTGAACTACAAAGGTACGCTGATCGACGGTACTGAGTTCGATAACTCGTATACTCGTGGCGAGCCGCTGTCGTTCCGTCTGGATGGTGTGATTCCGGGCTGGACCGAAGGTCTGAAGCACGTGAAGAAAGGCGGCAAGATCAAACTGGTGATCCCACCGAACCTGGCTTACGGCAAAAATGGCGTTCCGGGTATTCCGGCTAACTCCACGTTGGTGTTCGATGTTGAACTGCTCGACATCAAACCCGCGCCGAAAGCGGATGAAAAAGCGCAGGCTCCAGTCGCTGGCGATCAGAAAGCGCAGTAATCTGAACTTTCTGCACCACGCCGCCTACGGGCGGCGTTTTTATTTCGGAGATAGAGGTAAAGGTCTGGCTAAAGACCATGACATTTGCCAGACTAACGCCTGCTTAACTATCACCATATGAGTCTGCCCCAATGCTGTCGAGACAGGCTCCAGCCATTTAGGGTAATGTCTTCGATGTCTAATCCATTCAATCCCGGTGAACTGACTGACTTCGATTTACTGGAGCAACGTCCGTTCGAGCAAGCAGACTACGATATCCTCAAATCATACGAAGCCGTTGTCGATGGCCTGGCGATGCTGATTGGTTCGCACTGCGAAATCGTGCTGCACTCGCTGGAAGATTTGAAGTGTTCTGCGGTGCGTATCGCCAACGGTGAACATACCGGGCGTAAAGTGGGTTCGCCGATTACCGATTTGGCCCTGCGTATGTTGCACGATATGCACGGCGCAGACAGCAATGTCTCCAGAGCCTACTTCACGCGCGCGAAAAGCGGCGTGCTGATGAAATCGGTCACTATCGCGATTCGTAATCGTCAGCAGCGCGTCATTGGCTTGCTGTGCATCAATATGAACCTCGACGTTCCATTCTCGCAAATTATGTCGACCTTTATGCCGCCGGAAATGCAGCAGGTGGATTCCAACGTCAACTTTGCCAGCTCGGTGGAAGACCTGGTGATGCAGACGCTTGAGTTCGCAATAGAAGAAGTGAGCGCTGACCGTAACGTTTCTAACAATGCCAAGAATCGCCAGATCGTGCTCAATATGTATGAAAAGGGCATCTTCGACATTAAAGACGCGATTAACCAGGTGGCTGACCGCCTCAATATCTCCAAGCACACGGTTTACCTCTACATTCGCCAGTTTAAAAGCGGTGATTTTCAGGGGCAGGATCGCTAATGCGCTACACCTTGCTGGTCACCGGACCGGCATACGGCACGCAACACGCCAGTAGCGCGCTGCTGTTTGCCCGTGCGCTGATAAAGGCCGGACATCAGCTGGAGAGCGTGTTCTTCTATCGTGAAGGCGTGTTGAACGCTAACCAACTGAGCGCGCCGGCCAGCGATGAAGTGGATATGGTGCGTGAATGGCAGCAGCTGCGTGCTGAAAGTGGTACCGAGTTGAATATCTGCGTGGCCGCAGCACTTCGTCGTGGAGTAACCGACGCGCAGGAAGCCGCGCGCTTGCAACTGGCGGGCAGCAATTTACAGCCAGGTTTTGAACTCAGCGGTTTGGGCGCGCTGGCAGAAGCCGCGCTCGGCTGCGATCGTCTGGTGCAATTCTAATGAACCGCGTGGCGTTTCTGTTTACTCAGGCACCGCACGGAAGTAGTGCGGGCAGGGAAGGGCTCGATGCTGTGCTGGCAACGGGCGCGTTAAGCGAAGATATCGGTCTGTTCTTTATCGGTGATGGCGTGCTGCAGCTCAATTGCGACCAGCAACCCGAGCAGATTCTGGCGCGCAACTACATCGCGACCTTTGGCGTGCTGGCGCTGTACGATATCGACCAGTGTTTTGTCTGCGCCGATTCACTGCTGGCGCGCGGGCAAAGTTTAGCTGCTGAACGTGTGTTGGCTGCAGAGGTGCTGGATGCTGCATCGCTGCGCGAGAAGCTGGCTGCCTATCACCGTGTTATTCGATTCTGAGAACTGATCATGCTCTACACGTTGCTGCAATCTCCCTGGCAATGCGATATCGATAGCCTGCTGCTTTTATTGCAGGAAGGCGACGATCTGCTTTTATTGCAAGATGGCGTAACCGCCGCTTTGGCTGGCAGCCAGATGTTAACCAGGCTCAGCGCATCGCCGGCTACGCTGTGGGTATTAGAAGAAGATGTGGCGGCGCGCGGCCTAATTGAGCAAATTTCGACCAAATTAGCACGTTTGGACTATACTGGTTTCGTTGCGTTGACAGCGAAGCACCAACAACAAGTGGCCTGGTAAGAGCGAAAACCTGGTTATTTCTTGACACCCTTTTGACACAGCCCTAAAATTCTGCCTCCTCGTAGTAATACGAGGCGATTTATTACGTGTTTACGAAGCAAAAAGCTAAATCCCAGGAGCTATTTAATGGCAACAGTTAACCAGCTGGTTCGCAAACCACGCGTACGCAAAGTTGCAAAGAGCAACGTGCCTGCGCTGGAAGCTTGCCCGCAGAAACGTGGTGTATGTACTCGTGTGTACACCACTACCCCTAAAAAACCAAACTCAGCACTGCGTAAAGTTTGCCGTGTGCGTTTGACTAACGGTTTTGAAGTTACCTCCTACATCGGCGGTGAAGGTCATAACCTGCAGGAGCACTCAGTGATCCTGATCCGTGGCGGTCGTGTTAAAGACTTGCCAGGTGTGCGTTACCACACCGTTCGTGGCGCGCTGGACTGCTCAGGTGTTAAAGACCGTAAGCAGTCACGCTCCAAGTACGGCGTGAAGAAGCCAAAGGCTTAATGGTTCTCCGTTAAGTAAGGCCAAACGTTTTAACTTAAATGTCAAACTAAACTCGTAGAGTTTTGGACAATCCTGAATTAACAACGGAGTATTTCCATGCCACGTCGTCGCGTCATTGGTCAGCGTAAAATTCTGCCGGATCCTAAGTTCGGATCAGAGCTGCTGGCTAAATTTGTAAATATCCTGATGGTAGATGGTAAAAAATCTACTGCTGAATCTATCGTCTATACCGCGCTTGATACCCTGGCTCAACGCGCTGGTAAAGATGGCCTGGAAGCGTTCGAGGTTGCTCTCGAAAACGTACGTCCGACTGTCGAAGTTAAGTCACGTCGCGTTGGTGGTTCTACCTACCAGGTTCCAGTTGAAGTCCGTCCGGTTCGTCGTAATGCCCTGGCAATGCGTTGGATCGTAGAAGCTGCTCGTAAACGCGGTGATAAATCTATGGCTCTCCGCCTGGCGAACGAACTTTCTGATGCTGCAGAGAACAAAGGTACTGCAGTTAAGAAACGTGAAGACGTTCACCGCATGGCTGAAGCCAACAAGGCGTTCGCACACTACCGCTGGTAACAGCAACGTAGTTGTTATAAACCCAGCGGGCGTCCCAGTGACTCACCTGCTGGGCTTTTTTAACTTAGAACGTCTAAGAATCAGAGGAATCAAATGGCTCGTAAAACACCCATTGAGCGCTACCGTAACATTGGTATCAGTGCGCACATCGACGCCGGTAAGACTACAACTACCGAACGTGTTCTGTTCTACACCGGTGTAAACCACAAAATCGGTGAAGTTCATGACGGCGCAGCAACCATGGACTGGATGGAGCAGGAGCAGGAACGTGGTATTACCATCACGTCCGCTGCGACTACCTGTTTCTGGTCTGGTATGGCTAAGCAGTTTGAACCACACCACGTAAACATCATCGACACCCCGGGACACGTTGACTTCACCATCGAAGTTGAGCGTTCTATGCGTGTGCTTGATGGCGCAGTAATGGTTTACTGTGCAGTTGGTGGTGTTCAGCCACAGTCTGAAACCGTATGGCGCCAGGCTAACAAATATAAAGTTCCACGCATCGCGTTCGTTAACAAAATGGACCGTATGGGTGCTAACTTCCTGAAAGTTGTTGACCAGATGAAAGTGCGCTTGGGTGCAAACCCAGTTCCACTTCAGCTGGCTATCGGCGCAGAAGAAGGTTTCACCGGTGTTGTTGACCTGGTGAAAATGAAAGCGATCAACTGGAACGATGCCGATCAGGGCGTTACCTTCGTTTACGAAGATATCCCAGCTGATATGCAGGAACTGGCTGAAGAGTGGCGTGCAAATCTGGTTGAAGCCGCTGCTGAAGGTTCTGATGAGCTGATGGAGAAATTCTTCGGCGGTGAAGAACTGACAGAAGAAGAGATCAAAACTTCTCTGCGTAAGCGCGTTCTGAAAAACGAAATCATCCTGGTTACCTGTGGTTCTGCATTTAAGAACAAAGGTGTTCAGGCGATGCTGGATGCGGTAGTTGAATACCTGCCAGCACCGACTGACGTTACCGCGATTAACGGTATGCTGGACGACGGTAAAGACACGCCGGCTGAGCGTCATTCCGATGACAAAGAGCCGTTTGCTGCACTGGCGTTCAAAATCGCTACCGACCCGTTTGTTGGTAACCTGACCTTCTTCCGCGTTTACTCTGGTGTTGTTAACACCGGTGACACCGTGTACAACCCGGTTAAGTCAAACCGTGAGCGTCTGGGCCGTATCGTTCAGATGCACGCGAACAAGCGTGAAGAGATCAAGGAAGTTCGTGCAGGCGATATCGCCGCTGCGATCGGTCTGAAAGACGTAACTACTGGTGACACCCTGTGTGACCCAGACAACGTCATCATTCTTGAGCGTATGGAATTCCCTGAGCCGGTAATCTCTATCGCCGTTGAGCCGAAAACTAAAGCTGACCAGGAAAAAATGGGTCTGGCTCTGGGTCGTCTGGCGAAGGAAGATCCATCATTCCGCGTATGGACTGATGAAGAAACCAACCAGACCATCATCGCTGGTATGGGTGAGCTGCACCTCGACATCATCGTTGACCGCATGAAGCGTGAATTCAACGTTGAAGCGAACGTCGGTAAACCTCAGGTTGCTTACCGTGAAGCGATTCGCGCGAAAGTTACCGATATCGAAGGTAAACACGCCAAGCAGTCTGGTGGTCGTGGTCAGTACGGTCATGTTGTTATCGACATGTACCCACTGGAACCAGGTGTGAACCCGAAAGGTTACGAATTTGTCAACGATATCAAGGGCGGTGTGATTCCAACTGAATACATCCCTGCGGTTGATAAAGGTCTCCAGGAGCAGCTGAAATCAGGTCCACTGGCTGGTTATCCGGTAGTAGATCTGGGTGTTCGTCTGCACTTCGGTTCATACCATGATGTCGACTCCTCTGAGCTGGCGTTTAAACTGGCTGCATCTTTGGCCTTTAAAGATGGCTTTAAGAAAGCACAACCAGTGCTGCTTGAGCCAATCATGAAGGTTGAAGTAGAGACTCCGGAAGAGAACACCGGTGACGTTATCGGTGACCTTAGCCGTCGTCGTGGTATGCTCAAAGGACAGGAATCTAACGCTACTGGCGTTCAGATCCATGCTGAAGTTCCGCTGTCTGAAATGTTCGGATATGCAACCCAGCTGCGTTCTCTGACCAAAGGCCGTGCTTCTTACTCCATGGAGTTCCTGAAGTACGATGATGCGCCGAACAACGTCGCTCAGGCCGTTATTGAAGCTCGTAGCAAATAAGCTACGGTTTAAAAATTGTGAACTGATGCCTTCATGACTCATGAAGGCACAACGTAAGGAATTATCGCCATGGCGAAAGAGCAATTTCAGCGTAACAAACTGCACGTAAACGTCGGCACCATCGGTCACGTTGACCATGGTAAAACCACTCTGACTGCAGCAATCACCACCGTTTTGGCTAAAACCTACGGCGGTAAGGCAAGCAAATTCGACGAGATCGATAAAGCGCCAGAAGAGAAAGCACGTGGTATCACCATCAACACTTCTCACGTTGAATATGAAACCCCGAATCGCCACTATGCGCACGTTGACTGCCCAGGCCACGCCGATTATGTGAAAAACATGATCACCGGTGCTGCACAGATGGATGG